>DAIDLB010000109.1 GCA_027449725.1 Chlamydiota bacterium | reverse complement strand
CGGCGAACGAGTTGATCACGTCCTCGCGCGGGATGAAAAAAGTGAAGCGGGTCTTGGGTGATTCTGCTTAAGAACCAAACAGTATGAACGATGGTGCGCTCTCTATCAACTTTTTTCTTGTCAAATCTTATGGTCGACGAGCGCCAGCGAGTTGATCCCAAAATTGTACAAAGTCGAGAGACAGCATTCGCTATTTGGAAGTCAAGAAATTTTTGATGAAAAAGCCCTGGGGAGTTCCTTGAAATTTGATTTATTTATTTCCATTTCCTTCTAGAATGCAAATTTGGTGTCTGCCTAGAGGGGATCGATGATTGCCGCTGTAATGAAAAAAAACACCTTGCGTTTGCTCGAGATGATCGGCGAATACGTCTCGCTCATCTTCGACGTCCTTTTCTCTGCCCTCCGCCGCCCGCCAAGCTGGGTGTTGGTTCGTGAACAGCTCTACCATATCGGCGTTATGTCGGTCGGCGTCGTGGCGATCACAGGCTTTACCACCGGCTTTGTGCTCGCGGCCCAATCGTTTTATCAGCTCGGCGAAAAGGGGCTCTCCGGCGTCACGGGCGTCCTCGTCGCGAAATCGATGATCACCGAGCTTGGCCCCATCCTCACCGCCTTCATGGTCACAGGGCGGGTCGGCTCTTCGATGTGCGCAGAAATCGGGTCGATGAAGGTGACGGAGCAGCTCGACGCCCTCAAGTCGATGGCGATCAACCCAAGCCGCTACCTCATCGCTCCCCGCTTCATCGCCGGCTCGATCATGATCCCCCTCCTCACGCTCTTCAGTGCCGTCATGGGAATCCTCGGCGGCTTTCTCATCTCGATCTGTTTCTTCCACATGTCGCCGTCGAACTATTTTAACCCGATGCCGCTCCACATCTCCCTCTTCGACCTCGCGACCTGCTTCATCAAGTCGGCGATCTTCGGAGTGCTCCTCATCACCGTCTGCTGCTACAAGGGGATGAAGACGACGGGCGGAGCTGCCGGCGTCGGCAAGGCCACGACGCAGAGCGTCGTGACGAGCTATATCCTCATCCTCGTCTTCGACCTGCTTCTAACGATGGCGTTGAACATGATCAACAAAGCATTGAAGGCCGACTGGTTTTAACGCATGATCCGCATCAGAAACCTCTGGAAAAGCTACAACGGCCTCTCCGTCCTCTCCGGCCTCGAGCTCGACGCCTATAAGGGCGAGATCCTCGTGATCCTCGGCAGGTCCGGCGTAGGAAAAAGCGTCCTCCTCCGCCACATCATCGGCATCGAAAAACCCGACAACGGCACGATCGACATCGACGGCCTCCGCATCTCCGACCTCAAAAACCGGCAGCTTCTCAAAGCCGTCCGGAATATGGGGATGCTCTTTCAAGGCTCCGCCCTCTTCGACTCGATGACGATCGAAGAGAACACCGCCTTCTATCTCCATCAGCATGGCGACCCCGCCACCCAGAAGCCCTTTGCTCCGGACGAAATCCGCGAGAAGGTCGATACGGCTCTCAAGAAAGTCGGCCTCGAAGGGACGCAGAACAAGATGCCGTCCGACCTCTCCGGCGGGATGCGAAAGCGCGCCGCCCTCGCCCGCCTCCTCGTCTACCGCCCCTCCATCCTCCTCTATGACGAGCCGACGACAGGACTCGACCCCGTCACGGCCCACCAGATCAGCGAGCTGATCGTCCAGACCCAAAACGAACTCAAGGGAACGAGCATCGTCGTCACCCACGACATCGCCTCGGCCCTCACCATCGCCGACCGGCTTGCCCTCCACCGAAGCGGCAAAATCGCCTACGTCGCCAAGCCGGACGAATTCATTCAAATCAATGACCCTATCATCAACTTCATGCGCGATGCGATCTCGCATTGCCTTAGTAGAAAGGAGACTTCATGACGGAACGTTGGAAGAACATTCTGATCGGCTCTTTCGTCGCCGCAGCCTTTGCTCTCGGCGTCCTGCTCGTCTTTTTCCTTAAGCCCACCATCGGCGACGGAAAAAAAGCGGTGCAAGTTCGTTTCGCCAACATCGCAGGCATCAACAAAGGAACCCGCGTAACCTACGCCGGCAAGCCGATCGGCGAGGTCTCCAAAATCGTCCAAGTCCCCGACGCCCGCGTCTCCGCCCTCGACAAAGAAGGACGCGTCTACTCCTATCAGCTGACCCTCCGCTACGACTCGCGCTTCACCGTCTACGACAACGACGAGATCGCCATCCGCACCACCGGCCTCATGGGAGAAAAATCGATCGCCATCCTCCCCAAACCCTCCTCTTCCGAACCACTCACCTCAGACGCCCTCCTCTACGCCAACTCGGTCGACCCGCTCGACAACACCATCGCACGGATCGGCAAGGTCGCCGCCAAAGCCGAAGAGACGATCGACCGCTTCGACGGCTGGTTCAAGGAAAACGGCCCCATCCTCTCCCACGCCGCGGCCTCCATCGGCGGCGCAGCCCAATCCTTCGACTCCCTCCTCTCCCAAGTGCATGAAACAGGCCTCGTCGCCTCGAGCAAGCAGTCGCTAGACGTCCTCACCGACAACATGAACCTCGTCCGCACCTCCCTCCAGGACGATGAGCTCCTCCCCCGCCTCTCAAACCTCCTCGCCTCCCTCACCGACACCTCCGCCATCTTCAATACCGAAGGGGCCGCCACCCTCCAGAACCTCAACAAGATCACCCACGGCCTCGCCACCGGCGCCGGCACCCTGGGACGCTTCCTCAAGACCGACGACTTCTACCTCCGCCTCAACTCGCTCATGAGCAAATCGGAAACCCTCATGAACGACATCAACCACTACGGCGTCCTCTTCCAGTACAACAAGACCTGGCAGCGCAGCCGCACCAAACGCGCCAGCCTCCTCCGCTCCCTCGACACCCCCGAAGAATTCAAGACCTACTTCGAAGGAGAACTCGACTCGATCAACACCGCCCTCGGCCGCATCAGCGAGATGATGAACCGAGCCGAACAAGACGAAGAAAAGGCCCGCATCGTCCAGAGCGAACCCTTCCGCCGCGACTTCGCCCAGCTCCTCCGCCAGGTCGAAGGACTCAGCGACTCTCTCAAGCTCTTCAACCAAGACCTCGTCGCCCAGCTCGATGAGTAAAAAAGGCTCCGCCAGCCAAAGGGCAAGCCCTTTGGAAACCCAGTGTTTTTAATTGCCAAAGGACTTTGTCCTTTGGCAAACTGTTCGATAATATGGTTGAGATTCTCGCTTTTGCCCTGATCAATTTCCTCGGCGCAATGAGCCCCGGCCCCGATTTTGCCATCGTTGTCCGCTATGGACTCACCGGCTCAAGAAAAGCCTCCATTCTCGCTACTGCCGGAATAGCAGCGGCTTTAGTGGTCCACGTCTTGTACTGCGTATTTGGAATTGTGCTTTTGATCCAAAATTCAAAAGTTCTCTTCTCTCTCCTCCATTTTGGAGGCGCACTCTACCTCGCCTATCTGGGCATTCGTCTGATTCAATCCGGATCCGGAAAGTTCGCCAAACCGGATCCGGTCAAGATCCACCACAAGGCTTTTCGAGATGGGTTTTTGACAAACCTCCTCAACCCAAAGGCGTCCCTCTTTCTCTTGAGCCTATTTACCCAGTTTATTGAGCCTGACACCACCCTTGCTCAGAAGATCGTCTTCGGAACCCTCGTTCCCCTCATCGCATTTGCCTGGTTTTCTTTCTTGTCAGTCATGCTTACACATCGCCGTTTTCTGCCCCACTTGCAGCGTTATCAAAAGGGATTCACGATCGCGATGGGGGTCCTTCTCCTTGCTTTAGCAGCCTGGGTTGTTCTCAACGCTGCTCTCCATCTTTGAGAAAATTTCTGAAATGCTTGCCTAAATTATTCGATCTTTCTTACGCTATTTGTCTTTTTTCAAACCGGGTGTGTGGATGATGGCAGCTTCTATCAATAATAAGGTATTCGACTATTGTGCTCGGCGTCTGGACCCTCAATTTCTTGAGCAAATCAGAAACGACATCAACAATATAGGCGTTGAGACTCCTGATTTAGAGAAAGACTTGCAAAAGGGGGAATACATCCCAGTCCTTTCTGCAATTTGGGGAGAGCGCGATCAAAGCCGTCTTGTGCAGTGGCTGCGGAAGCACGCTGGTTACCACGCTCCTTTGATGTTTGAGCGCGCCATTGCCGAGTTTGAAGCGGTTCCTACGGTTCAAACGGTGGTGCGGGTATCCTTACCATGGATACATGCGGCAGCTGTTCGCACTTATCAAGACCAAAGGTGTTTGCTCAACCATTCATCTGAGAGCAGGATGCTTTCCGACACTTACCTTGAGCTATTGAAAGACAAGATGAGAGAATCCATGCTGGATTTGGAGGCCGTAAAGGAGCGGTACAAGGCGGTGATTCACCGAAATACATTCAACTGGCTGTCGCAGTTTGTCAACAACGTTGACATGAGCACCTTGCCAAGCCCTGACTGGATCAGAGAAAATAGCGATGGCTCTTCCTGTCCAATGATTCGACTCACCGACTACAACTGGGTAAGGGAAATGATCGCGCAGGAAGCACTAAAACACGCAGATTTCGAGGTTTTCGGTTTTTTTTAATCCCATTGGTCATAAAACCCTAAAGACGCAGTCTTTAGGGTTCTCGTGCCGGGTTTCCAAAGGGCTTGCCCTTTGGCAGGGTCATAGGGGCGGAGCCCCTTAATGTTTGACCTTCAGAGACTGAAGGAAGCGGCTGCCGTAGAGGCCGCTGAGGCCTTTAAGGAACTTAGACCCATTGTCGGCGTAGGCGCTGTGGAAGCTTTCGAGCGAGGAGAGGGTGCGGCTGAGCCGTTCGGGGTCGATGGCCCGTTCGCGGATGAAGAGAGCGGGCGTGTAGAGGAGGTAGCGAAGAAAATCCGACTCTTTGTCCATCTGGTCGTTTAGGATTTGAAGGGTGGCGAAGAACGTGGCAAGGGCGGCCGCGCCGGTGTCGATGGCGTCTTTGCAGGTGAAGCTGAGCGAGTCGGGGTGGGTAAGCTCAATGCACTTGAGGACAAGAAGCTGATAGAAGATCTCGATGAAATCTTCCCGTTTTTGGCGGGTGAGCTGCTTTTCGCTGCCGAAGATCTCTTCGTGGATGAAGGCGAGGGAACGGGTGGTGAAGGCGTCCCATTCGTCGCCGTGCAGAACGGCCGGGAGGAAGAAGCCGCACTCTTCGGGGGTGGAGAGCTGTTGTTTGAAGAGGGCGAGGAATTCGGAGGCGTCGTTCGCGTTCATATACTCGTTGATCTGATAGTAGAAGTCAGTATTTTTCGGGAGGGTGATGACGACGATCTGTCCGCTGAATTCGGCGTTCTTTTGGAGCTTTTCCATCCCCTGGCAGCGGGCGAACTCCTGCCAAGACGTCCGGTCCTGGAGGTTGATCATGAGATGTTTTTTACGAGGCTTGACTGTGGCGTAGGCGCGGAGGAGACCGCGGAATTCTTCCGCGATCGTCACCTTGTGGATCAGCGATTGGCGGGTCGGACAGGGAAGCC
>DAIDLB010000108.1 GCA_027449725.1 Chlamydiota bacterium | reverse complement strand
CGTCCCAGCGGAGGGTCGACTCTTCCGCCGGATCGTAGGGGGCGCTTACTTTATAAGAGACTTGAGAGTCGACAAGGGCGTAATAGCCGTGGGCGAATCCGATGGGGATGAAGAGCTGCCAATGGTTTTCACAGCTCAGTTCAACGGCTTCCCACTGTCCATATGTGGGGGAGTCTTTCCGGATGTCGACGGCAACGTCCCAGATCTTGCCCGAAAGGGCCGTGACGAGCTTGGCCTGGCCCGGCGATTTTTGGTAGTGGAGGCCGCGGACGACGCCTTGCCTGGAAAAAGCGGCGTTGTCTTGAACAAACGGAACCGAAATACCTGCCTGTTCATACGCGCTTTGTCGCCAGGTCTCGAAGAAATAGCCCCTTGCGTCGGCGAAGCAGCGGGGTTTGATGAGCAGCAAACCAGATAAACGAAGCGGAATGATTTCCATAAGCTCCTTAGAATTTAAGCGCAATCACCGAGCCGTTCCGTCCCGCATTCTTTTCCCTGCGATGGGAAAAGTAGTCGTCTGCCTCGCAGTAGGTGCAAATGCCGGCGATCTCGATGTTTTCAGGGCGAACGCCGCAGCCGGTCAGCTGCATTTTGCTGATCTCCCAGAAGTCGAAATACTGGGGTTTGACCTGGAAGCGCCAAAATTCTTCTGGGAGCTCCTGCTGATAGTGGATAAACTCGGCATGGTCGGGGCCGAGGGACGGCGAGATGCAAACGAGGAGATCGGCCGGGTTCGAGCCGATTTGTTCTTTCAGGGCTTTGGCGACATTCTCATAGATGTTCTGCACGCTGCCGCGCCAGCCGGAATGGGCGATTGCGATCGCCTGATGGACCGGATCGTAGAAAAAACCGGTTTGGCAGTCGGCGTGGGTCACAAGGAGACCGAGGTTTTTTTCCGTCGTGAAGAGGGCGTCGGCCTGGTGGGTCTTTTGCCAGTTTTCTCCGGTGACGCGGGAGACGGCGGCGCCATGCGTCGCGTGGGGGACCACGAGATGCTCTATTCCAAGAGCCTGAGCGATCCGGCCCCGGTTTTCTTTGATCTTATCGGAAGAGTCGCCGACGCTCATCGAGGCGTTGAGCGAGGCGAAACGGCCTTCGCTTACGCCCCCCTTGCGGCTGAAGACGCCGTGGGCGAGCTTTGGATAGGGCTTCAACAAATCAAATTCAAGCCACGACAGATTTTCTTTGGATGCGTGCATGGGGAATCTTTTTAACAGAAAGAAAAAAACCTGGCAATGGAGGAAAATCCGCTTTTCATGTATGCTGGCTGGGTCGTTCCACAGGGTGGAACGGGAGACTTTCTATGGCGCCTCTTGAGCCGCCTCCGCCCAGGCTAAAACTTGGGATTGCGATTACCCTTGCCGCCTATTTCTTTTTCGCCATTGCCAGCTCTCTTGTCTGGCAATTTCGCGGCCGGTTTCCGACAATCCAGATTATTTTCATTCAAAATATCGTCAGCCTTGTCTGCATCCTGCCGATCGCGCTCCGCAAGGGCTTCGGGCGCCTTGCGACGAAAGAGCTGCCTCTTCATTTGCTGCGCGACTTTTTCGGCGTAGGCAGTTTTTTCCTCTATTTTCTGGCGATCCGCTACCTGAACCTCGTCGACGCGGCGACGCTCAACTACTCCGCCCCCTTTTTCGTCCCTTTTGTCTGGCGGATCTGGCGAAGTGAAAAGATCGATTCGCATATTTGGTGGTCGATCATCGTCGGCTTTATCGGGGTGGCGATTATGCTGAACCCCTCCCGCCAGATTTTCCAGCTCGGCTTTGTCTACGGCCTTTTTGCGGGGGTCTCTTCGGCAATTGCCCTGGCCGCCGTGCGCGTCTTGAATTTGAAAAAAGAGCCGATGAGCCGCACCCTGTTCTACTACTTTACTTTTGGGTCCATCGTGAGCTTTCCGTTTGCTTGGGCTGTCTGGGTTTATCCGGTCGATACGGAATGGTTCTGGGCCGGCGGTATCGGGATATCGACCGCAGTCGGTCAGATCCTCCTTACGATTGCTTACCGCTACGGCACAGCTGCGTATCTCTCGCCCCTCTGCTATGCGACGATCATCTATAATGCCCTGATCGCCTCTTTTGTCTTCAACAGCGCGCTCGGCTGGCGCTCCTTTATCGGGGCTTTTCTTATTATCATCGGAGGTACGATGACGTATCTCTTCAAGAAAAAACCTGCTACGGTCATGCAGACCTTCGTCAGTCCCCAGGGGAAAGACAAGCCGCCGTTATAAGTCACTGGTTCTTTTCGAAGAGGATCAGGGTTTCTTCCGTTTCCAGTACGTCGAGAAGGAAGTGCTGCAGGATTTTCAGGACATAGCGCGGCGTATTATAGACTCCGCTTGTCGTGAAGACGATTTCCAGGTTCGCTTTTTCGGGATGATTCAAAGCGATCATCACATATGTGGATGGCATTGAGTGTTCCATGCGCGGGATGATCCAAACGAGGAACTGCTCATTGAACAGAGTGACTTTTTCAGGACTTTCGATCACGTGAAAATACTGCGTCAGATCGTCTTCGTTCGAGTCTTCGTCCTGGAAATGGCTCAAGAGGCCCAGCTCTTGCAGAAAATGGAGGTCGACGGGGATCACTCCGTCGTGAGCGCACTCCGGCAGATTGCCCATGAATGTTTTATATGTTTCTTCAATCTGAGTTGGATTAAGCATGGCTTCCACCTTGTTGAAAGAATACCCCGTGACCTTATGTTATCTTTGATTCAACAGGCTTGTCAATCTGTTTTTTCAATACGAAGCGAACTCTTTGACGGGAAGTTTTTTCCGATTTAGAATGATGTGCATGAAGCTATTGATTCTCTGTCTTGTTTGCGCAAGCGCGCTCTGGTCGAAACCTTTACAGGTCGAAGTGCAGGCTAAGTCGGCAATCTTGATGAACGCCGATACGGGGGCGATCCTCTTTGAGAAAAACGCTCACAGCCAGGCATTTCCGGCAAGCACAACGAAAATCGCCACGGCGGTTTACTTCCTGGAGAAGATAGACGATCTCTCGCGGGTAGTAACGGTGAGCAGGGAGAGCATGAAATTCAAGCCGTCCAAAGGCGACTGGGCGAGCATCCCTTCCTATTGGCATGAATGGGATGGGACAAAAATGGGGATTCAGCAAGGCGAGAGGCTCCCCATCGAGACTCTTCTCCGCGGACTCATGATGGTATCCGGAAACGATGCAGCCAACGTTCTGGCGGAGACGGCCTCCGGCACGATCCCGCAATTTCTTGAAGATCTCAATGGGTATATGGCCGCTTTGGGATGCAAGGCGACGTTCTTTAACAACCCGCACGGCCTCCACAACCCGGAGCATGTGACGACGGCCTACGATATGGCATTGATTACCAGGCGCGCGCTGCAAAATCCCAAATTTTGCGAGATTGTTTCAAGGTTAGAGTATGTGAAGCCAAAGACCAATAAGCAGCCCGAAGCCGTCATCCGGCAGAGAAACGCCCTCTTAAAACCGGGCAGCCGATTTTTTTATCCTAAGGCGATCGGCGTCAAGACCGGATTTCATTCCAACGCGCAAAATACCCTCGTTGCCGCAGCCGAGGATCAGGGAAGAAAGCTCATCGCGGTGCTCCTTGGCTGCGAGTCGCGGGACGGACGCTATCTCGATGCGAAAAAATTGTTTGAGGCTGCGTTCGCCGAAACTAAGATGAAGCGCGTCTATTTTGAGCGGGGCGCCGCTTATCAAAAGCAGATTGAGGGCGCTGATCGGCCGCTCATCGCGTTTTTGGGAAGCGAGGCTGCAGTCGAGTTCTATCCTGCCGAAGAGCCGAAGATCAAGGCGTACCTCTTTTGGGAAGTGCCCCCTTTTCCTATCGCCAAAGAACAGAAGGCGGGAGAGA
>DAIDLB010000107.1 GCA_027449725.1 Chlamydiota bacterium | reverse complement strand
TCACCCACGAATAGTGATGAACGAATGGAATGGTCACATGGAGCTTGGGCTCCGCAATTTGCATAAATAATCCCCACCTCTCATCCTTCTGCACCATCGAGAACGGATCGAGAGCGCCCCGTTTGACCATGAGCGCGGAGGTAAAGAGCTCCTCTGTCCGCAATGTAGGGTGGGCATACTGATAAGCCCCAAACCAAAGCGCGAGATAGTTCCTGTACTCTCCACCATCAAGCCACTTTCTAAGACGGTTTCCTTCAAGGATTTCGTCGGCGTCGAGATTCAAGAGGTACTCATAGGAGGGCGGAGCATAAAAATACCCGATCAGCCTGGCCGTTGAATGCCAGCAAGACGACCAATTCCTGTCTGCTGGAGAGCTGGAGTAAGCAAAAGGGGTGTAGGTAGCTTCAGAAGCGTATTCAAACTCGATGAAATTGCAGTCGGGAAATTCCCGATAGACCCAATTGAGCTTTTTCCTGTCTTCCGGCCGGCCGTTGAAAAAATGGTCGCAGATAGGGATCACAACGCAATCGGAAATTTTTTTCGCCTCTTCGACGTTTTTCCGGAGAAAACGAAGATCATTCGTACAAAAATGGATGACACAGGCAATGCTCATAGACTCCTTGACTTTAAGAGAGGGCAAAGACATCCTTTGAAAGTATGTTGCTTGCCGCAAATCCCTTTGTCAACGCCTATCTTCAATCCGACGGATTCGGAAAGGCGATCTTCTGCGCCCTCTTTTTGCTCTCCATCCTCTGCTGGACCGTTTTGGTCTACAAGGCCTGGCAGTTCTCCCGCATACGGAAGTTGAGCCGCGACTTCACCGAGCTCTTTTTTGAGCAAAAGGAGAGGCCGCTTGCGCTCCAGTTCTCTACGCCCCCGAAGCGGTGGAAACAGATCCCCAACCCCTATTTCGAGATCTACAAGACCGCAAAGCAAAATACCCTGCAGATGCTCACCCGCTCGGGAAGCGAATCGCTTTCTCCATCCGACCTCGACCTGATCGCCACACAGACGGCCGCTTCCGCCCTCTTTCAAGGCAAGGCGCTCGAAAAACACCTCTTCCTCCTCTCGACGACGGCCACGCTCGGCCCCTTTCTCGGACTGCTCGGCACCGTCTGGGGCATCCTCCTCACCTTTTCGAAAATGCCGAACGGCTTTTCCTCCGGAAACGCAGCCATGCTCTCGGGCCTCTCCATGGCCCTTGCGACCACCGTCATCGGCCTTCTCATCGCCATCCCTGCGCTTGCCGGCTACAACTACCTGAAAAACGGCTGCCGCGAATACAAGCGGGAACTCGAGCGGTTCATGCACCTTCTCCTCGGATCGATCGAAATCCACCATCGCAGAGAGTAACATGACCAGGCGCATTCCCGTCCTCTTTGACGAACCGGACGAAGAAGAACCGCACATCAACCTGACGCCCCTCATCGACGTCGTCTTCGTCGTCCTCATCGCGTTCATGATCCTCGCTCCGCTCCTCGACATTGACCAGGTGGAACTAGCCCAGGCGCCCGACGCCTCCAAAAAAAAAGAGTCGCTTCAAGAAGCGTCAACGCTTGCCATCGCCGTCCGCCGGGACAATACGATCTGGGTCGATAAGAGACAAATCGCCCTCTCGGATTTGGATGCCTGGCTCCTGGCGGAAAAAAAGAGGCATCCCGGACAAATCCCAAAACTCTTCCAGGACAAACGGGCCGAGTTCGGCACCTATCAGGCAGTGAAAAATCGGATTGAAGCATGCGGTTTCGAGGAATTAGACATCGTTTTACAGCCCTGAGCCCCTTCGGGAAGATTGGCGTCATCGTCGCGATGGTCCACCTGTGCGCTCTCTTGGCCCTCGCCATTTCCCACCTCGCGTCCCCGGCTCCCAAACCCTCAAGTCCTATTGCCGTCCGAATCCATTTGCCTCAAAAACCAATCGGTGCTGCGGCGGCTCCCAAGCCCAAACCGGCCACTCAGGCAGCTCCCTCGGGAAAACCGAAAAAACAGCCCCCTGCCGCAAAAAAAGCGGCGCCTCCTCCGCCCCCGCCTCAAAAAAGGGCAGCCCCCGAGATTTGCCTCCCTTCGTTTCTAGAAAAAAGCCCCGTCGAGACAACCGCTGAAACCACTGTAGAGACGGCCTCGTTCGGAGAGAGCCTGGCAGCTCTTCTCCAAGAGCAGTTGCAGCTCCCTGAAATCGGGGAGGTCGTCGCGCGCATCGTCGTCGCAGCCCCGGGCAAAATCGAACAGGTCGAAATCCTCGACGCCAGAAGCCGAAAAAACAGCGAGTGGCTGAAAAACCAGTTGCCGAGCTTAAGCGTCCCATGTTTTAATGATTTCAGCATCCGCGATGCCAAACTGGAATTTACCATTACGTTCCGCAATGTGGAAAAAATTTAACCTTTTCTTTTTTTTCGTCTTTGCCCTTCACGCCGAGGATCTCGAAGTCCTTTTGCCAACGAAGGCGGCTCTCAAGCCGATATATCTGACCGAACTTCATGTCGGCGAAGAGCAGATCGATTGGCGCTATCCGGAAGAGCTCCGCTCGGTCCTCGCCTTCGACCTCGCCCATAACGGCTCATCGTCCCTCACCCCCTGCCGCCCCGAATGGGAAAAGAAAATCAGCTGGCCCGAACCGAGAAACCGCTTCGACACCGCCTTTTGGAGCCGCGAGAACATCCCCTTTGTCATCGCCGTGCAGGCAACGCAAAACGGCTTTTCAGCGACCGCCTTCCACATCGCCAAAGGCTCTTCCAAACGCTATCCCGACATCCGCCTCACGGGCAGCCCCGAAGCCGACAGGCGGGCGGTGCATCTCCTTGCCGACACGATCCAAAAAGACCTCTTCAACATCCAGGGCGTAGCCGCGGAGCGGATCCTCTTTTCGGAGCGAGTTAAAAACCCAAGTACAAACGGCCCGGAGTGGCTCTCCGACATCTGGATCGCCGATTCGGACGGCGCCAATGCCAAGAGGCTCACCATGGCCAAAGGCTACTGCATCACCCCCGCCCTTCTTCCGAAGAGCATCGCGCAAATCAAAGACGAATTTTTCTACGTCGCCTCCGACGGCGGGCAGACCAAGATCTACCGGTCGTCCCCCCGCGCGAAAAACAGCCCGATGGTCAAATTGCGGGGGAGCCAGCTGCTTCCCGCAATCACTAAAAGCGGTTCGCAAATCGCCTTCATCAGCGACGCCGCAGGCCGTCCCGATCTCTTTATCCAAAACCTCGACGGCAAGGGAGAGCAGATGGGCCGCGCCCGCCAGATTTTCTCAGCTCCCTTCGCCACCCAGGCGTCGCCGACCTACCATCCCGACGGCTCGAAGCTCGCCTTCGTCTCCGACAAAGACGGCACACCGCGAATTTACGTGCTCGACGTACCTGCGCCGCAAAGTACAAGAAAGCCTATCCCGAAGTTGATCACGAAGAAAAATCGGGAAAACACTTCGCCGGCCTGGTCTCCCGATGGCAAAAAGCTTGCCTACAGCGCCCGGACGGGCGGGGTCCGGCAGATCTGGATCTACGACTTCGAAACCGGCGAGGAGAGACAGCTCACCCACGGCCCGGAAAACAAGGAAAACCCTTCCTGGGCATCAAACAGCCTCCACCTCGTCTACAATACGGAAACCAATGACGTGTGCGAACTGTTCGTCATCAATCTAAACCAGCAGGAACCGGTGCAGATCAGCACGGGATTTGGGCAAAAGCGCTTTCCCTCTTGGGAAACCCGCTGACAAAGAATTCTCTCTACGATACACTTGATAGTTATGCAGGATTGGGAGGATCAATGAAGAAAAGCATCTATTTGGCCACTCTACTTGTGTTGGCTTCCAGCTGCGCTCGCAACAGCAGTGAAACATGGGAAGACGTCAAGACCGCCGGACGCTATGTGCAGCGCGGGATGGACGCTCTCTGGGGCAAAGAATACGAATCGCGCATGCTCACCTCCGAAGACGAATTCATCGGCCCCTACGACGACGAGTTTATCCCGCTCAATGACGCAGACCTGAAAGCTCTCGCCATGAATGGCGACTCGGGATTGCCGCAGCCAAAGGGGATGCCGGGCGAGAGAGGAGTGCCTCCGCTCGAGCGCTTCTACGCGCCTCCCGACGCCCTCGGATTCCGCAAAGTCCATTTTGAAACAGATCAGCACGTACTCAATGACCAGGCGGATCTCGCAGCCCTGAAAGGGATCGCGGACTACATGAAAAAACATCCCGGCGCCTACCTCCTTGTCGAAGGGCATACCGATGAGCGAGCTTCGGCAAGTTACAACCTCGCCCTCGGCATGAGGCGGGCCAACTACGTAAGAACCCTCCTCGTCAAAAACGGCGTCGATCTCAACCGGATCTACACTGTCTCGAGAGGCAAAGAACAGCCGGCCGCCTTCGGCCACTCCCAGGAAGACTGGAGAGAGAACAGACGGGCCGAATATAGGATTTTTGAAAAATGAGATCGGTCTATTTTGTAGGCGCTGCCCTTCTTCTTTCCTCCTGCTCTCCGCTCAAGTCGTCTCCGAGAGAAGAAAAGCATCAGCTCGAGCTGACGCTGCGCGGCCTGCAGACGAATCTCGACGACCAGCGCCATGATTTGAACTGTTTTCAAACCGAGCTGCAAATCCTCGATGGCAGGATCAAATACTACGAAAACGCTCTGGCCGCGATGAAACAGCATGAGCTAGAGGGGCAGCAGGCTAAACTGGAGCAAATGGGGCAGCAGTTTCAGGCGCTGGAAGGCAAGCTCGCGAATTTCATTGCCGTCCAGGAAAGCGAAGCGAAAGACCTCCGCCAGCTTCTAGCCCATGCCAATGAAACAACGGCCGCGCTAACGCAGTTCAAAGAGTGGATCCGCGAACTCGAGCAGGAACTCCACCAGCAAAACAGGCGTCTCGGCGAAATTTCCAAACAACCATCGGACAGCAAAGTCCACAAAGTCCGTCCGAGCGAAACGCTCGAAAAGATCGCTCGTCTCTACAAAACGAGTGTCGAGAACATCAAAAAAGAGAACAACCTCGAGCAGGATCTCATCGTCGTCGGACAGCAGCTTCGCATCCCCCAATGAAAGCTCCTATCGGCATTTTTGATTCCGGCGTCGGCGGCCTGACCGTTCTTCGGGAGATTGCCCGCCTCCTGCCAAACGAAGATTTGATCTACCTCGGAGACACAGCGCGGCTCCCCTACGGCACCAAATCGCCGGAAACCATCCGCCGCTATTCAAAAGAGTGCGCTGAATTTCTGTTGAACGAAGGAGTCAAGCTACTCGTTATCGCTTGCCATACCGCTTCATCGCACGCTCTCGCTTTTTTGCAAGAGGCCCTGCCGATCCCTGTTTTGGGAATGCTCCAACCCGGCATCGATCTGATCCGCGAGTCGAATTTAAGCGCCATTGCCCTCCTCGGAACGGAGGCAACTCTCTCGTCGATGGCCTACCAGGACCTCCTTGCAAGGGAATGCCCCCGCGTCGAACTCTACCCGATTGCCTGTCCTCTCTTCGTCCCTCTGGTTGAAGAGGGCCTTCACCTCCATCCAATCAGCCGGCAGACAGCCGATCACTATCTGGGAGGCTT
>DAIDLB010000106.1 GCA_027449725.1 Chlamydiota bacterium | reverse complement strand
CGCTCGCACTAAGCAAAAGGAGATCCCCTCTCCGAGGGTAACCCGCTCTCCGATGCGCCCCTCGACCCTGCCAAGGACGGTAAAGGCAGAAGGACTTGAGAAACGGATCTGAAAGGTTTGCGAACGCTCTCCCTCATAGACGACGTCTGCAAAGCGAAACCCATCCGGATCTTCCAGGCCAGAGCCCCTTGCAATGCGAAGATTGTCACGCACCCGGTTTACAGCCCGGATGAGTTTGTGCGGCAAGGGAGGCGAAATCTGAAGACCAAACTTCGACACAATCGGCTTTAACATCAGGTTCGACTTCATTAGCGCAGCTGCCTGGGGAGCGTTGTCCGGAGAGGCGCCAAAGCTGCCGAGCATGCCTAAAAGCCCCTCTCCCTTCTGCTCCGCGCTCTCTTTAAACGTCGCAACCGCCCGGTATTTTACCGGCTGGATCAAGCCATAGAGAGCGCCGAGAGCGCCGCAAAGTAAAGCTGCTTTACACAAACGCCTTTTCTGCTGCCGGAACAGGGCGGCTACGTCTCCAATCGAAAAAATCTTCTCGTCGGGATCGATCGGCTTCATGGAAAGGTAAAGCCTACCTTGCCGCAGCTGTTGCTCAGCACATCGATTGTTGTAAAGCTCGGCAGGAGCTGCGAAATAAAGCGGTTCCATTCGGTGATCGGCTTGGCGGCCACATAGATGATGTCGCCCGGCATGAGGAGAAGAGCGTCGTTCGGCAAATGGATCACATGCTCCCAATTGAGCGTATAGATTTTGGGCCGGACGATGTTGCCGCGGATGATCTGTATATACGATTTATCACCCGTATACGGGATTCCGCGCGCTTCGGCAAGCGCATGGCGAAGCGGCATGTAGCCGTTCGGCAGATTGATGATCCGCTCCACACCTACTTCTCCCATGACCATGAGGGACGCCGCAGACGTTTCGGCGATATAGACCTTATCGCCGCCGCGCATCACAATGTTTTGCGACATATCCCCTTCTTTGAGAAGTTTGCGCAAATCGACGGAGAGCATCAGATTATCCCGGAGGACATAACTTTTGAAAAGGTTCGCCTCAGTCGGGACGCGCGCTTTCGCGAGCACATCAAAGAGGCGGATCTTCCCATCGACGGGGATGCTCGGAAGGGAGACAAGGCCTGCCAGCTCGACCTTGCGGGTGAATCGGTCCCGATAGGTGAGAAAAACCGCCACATCGCGGATCTCCTTCCGGTACGACTCCTGGATTTTTCGGCGTGCTTCTTCGAGGGTCAGTCCCGTCACTTCGACCGGAGGAAGATCCGGCAGCGCGATCTGTCCATCGACGACGCGGTAGCCGACGCTCTTCCCAATTTCCTGGACCGCCAGGACGAGATCGAGTCGTTTGGGGTGATAAAGGGCAATCTCCAGAAGATCGTCTTCGTGAATGCAATCCTGGTATTCCGCAAGGAGGCTCTCGTCGAGATCGTCGAAGGTCTTTCCTTCCATCTCGAGGATGGAGAACTTTCCTTCGCGGATTTTGTATGAATCGAGCACGAATTCATCCGCGCCGTACAGTTCTTTCCCCATGTGCGGAGTGCCGCAGGAAGAAAAGGCACATGCGATCAAAACAGCGAATACCCATCGCATACAAATCCCCTGGCAAATAAGCTGCGCTCTCTTTTAAGATGGTGAGCAACGGACTTATATAGCAGAACTTTTTTTATAGGGAAAATGCAAAAAGCTGCTGTGAAACGAATTCTCGTGACAGGCGCAGCCGGTTTCATCGGCTTCCATCTCGCTCTTCACCTGAAGAGGCGAGGCGATCTCGTCGTTGGGATCGACAATTTCAACGGCTATTACAACCCCAAGCTCAAACGCGATCGGAGAGATCTTCTCGTGCAAGAGGGGGTCGAGCTCTTGACGGCCGATATCCGCGACCGCGATTTTCTACGCCTGCTCCTGCTTCGAAACGAGATCACCCACGTCGTCCATCTCGCAGCGCAAGCCGGCGTCCGCCACTCTCTCTTCGAGCCGGATGACTATATCGCCTCCAACCTCCACGGCTTCGTCTCGATCCTCGAAGCATGTCGCACCTTTCCCGGCCTGAAATTCATCTTCGCTTCCTCTTCTTCCGTCTACGGGTTAAACCGCAAGACCCCCTTTAGCATCGACGATCCGACCGACAAGCCGGCCAACCTGTACGGCGCGACCAAAAAAGCGAACGAGGTGATGGCGCACGCCTACCACCATCTCTACGGCCTCTCGATCACTGCACTCCGCTACTTCACCGTCTATGGGCCTTGGGGCAGACCCGACATGGCTTATTACCGCTTCACGTCGCAAATCTGCGAAGGACAGCCCATCCAAGTCTTCAATAACGGACAGATGCGGCGCGACTTTACCTACATCGACGACATCGTCCGCGGAACGGCGGCGGCGATCGACCTGGGCGCTCCCTACGAAACGTTCAACCTGGGCAACAACCGTCCGGCCGATCTCCTCTACATGATCCAGCTGCTCGAAGAGGGCCTCGGGAAAAAGGCTGTCAAAGAGATGCTCCCGATGCAGATGGGAGAGGTGACGGAGACCTACGCAGACATCGAAAAGAGCCAACGGCTCCTCGGCTTCCAGCCTTCAACACCGATTGAAGAGGGGCTGGGCCATTTTCTTGAATGGTACCGCGAATACCACTACGGCAATGCGGCATCGACGATGAGCGCTGCGCCGAAGCGGGCGTAGCCGGTTCCAAAAGAGACAAACGCAGAGAGTTCAGCAATCTCTTTATCGTTAAAATATTCGCGTAAGTGCTCTACGTCCTCTTTTGTCACAGGCAATTGCGTCTGCGACACTTTCCTCGCAAAATCGACCGCGGCTTTCGTTTTTTTATCGGTAATGACCGCTGCAGGACATCCGTGAGACATGCACTGGGCGCATCCGATCTGATAGGCAATGGCTTTTCTCACCTCTTCCTGCAATGCGGGGTCAAAGCTTGAAAACCGGTAAAAGGAGTCCAATAGAGAGTCCCAATGCTTCAATACCTCGGGATTATACCGAAAAAAGTTGAAGAATCGAGAAAACCTGATTGATCGCCGAGCTTAAATGCCCTCAGAATTTCGAACAATTTCTACCACACGTTCGCAAAGCTCACTAGAGAGCACAGAGCCCACAGAGAAGGATTAAGATTTTA
>DAIDLB010000105.1 GCA_027449725.1 Chlamydiota bacterium | reverse complement strand
GGGGCTTGGGGACGGAGTCCCCAAAAGAAACTATTCTTTGGGTTCTTCGAGAATTTCGAGGTTGACTCGGATTCCGTTGCGGCTGGCTACGGACATCAAGAGCGTGCGGATCGCATTGATCGTCTTCCCTTTTTTTCCGATGATCTTGCCGATGTCCGACTTTTCTACGGAGAGCTCGATGATCAGGGTATGCGTACCTCCAATTTCATTGATGCGCACTTGATCGGGATGGTCGACAAGATTCTTCACGATGTATTCAATAAATTCTTTCATAGCGCGTTCCTTCTGTAAGAGCGGTGCAGAGTACAAAACGAGTATGCTCTGTAGAGCTATTTTAGCATAGCGAAAGATAAAAATCTAGTTGGTGTTGTACCCAAGTCGGACGATCCATTCTTTGAGATCAACGGGCAGGGGCGCGGCGAGGGAGAGAGGCTCTAGAGTGACCGGATGGGTGAACTGGAGCCGGTAGGCGTGGAGGAGCTGGCGCGAGGCTTTTTTTTCCGCATTGCATTTTGGACGGCCATAGACCGGATCGCCGAGGACGGGGGCTCCGAGATGTTTGAGATGGACGCGGATCTGGTGGGTGCGGCCCGTGTGGGGACGGACGAGAACCAGGCTGACGGTCTCGTTGAACGCAAGGACTTCGATGCGGCTGACGGCTTCCTTGCCTCCGCTTGGAAGGACGGCCATCTCTTTTCGGTGGACGGGGTGGCGGCCAATGGGAGCGTCGACCGTGATGTTGGGCGGGCGGCCGAGGCAAATGGCGAGGTAGGTCTTCTCCATTTGTCTGGATGCAAAGGCATGGACGAGTTTTTGATGCGCCAGAGGCGTTTTCGCCGCCAGAAGGACGCCCGAGGTCTCCTTGTCGAGACGGTGGACGATCCCCGGTCTGAGCGGATCGCCGATGGGGGCCAGGTTTTGGCAATGGGCGAGGAGCGCGTTGACAAAGGTGCCGTTTGGGTGTCCGGGGGCGGGGTGGACGACCATTCCGGCCGGCTTGTTGACGGCGATCAGATGCTCGTCTTCATAGAGGATGTCGAGGGGGATTGCCTCGGGGGCGAGGGAGCTTTCGGGGGTAAGCTGAAAGCAGACCTCGATCTCGTCATCTGTTTCTGCGGCAACTCTTTTTTTGACCGGTTGGCCATTGAGAAGGACAAAGCCGTCCTCGATCAGCTTTTGGAAGTAGGTGCGGGAAAAGAGGGGATAGTTGAGGGCGAGCAGCTTGTCGATCCGCTGCCCTGCTTCGTCGGGTTGGACGCTGAGGGAGTCTGGGGTCAAAGGGCAAAGCCAGAGGTTGTTTGCATCCAGTTTAGCCGATTGGCTGAATTTATATCGCCCCAAAAACTTTGGTGTTAGTCTGTTCCTTCAAGAGATTTTTTGAGTTTAGCGGAGGCTTCCTTCGCTCTTTGCGTCTCTTTATTTATTTCGGAGTTGATGCTGCTATACAGGCTGTCTACAAAGAGAAATACGGCGGGATCGTTCAAATCTCCTTTTGCCAAAGCCTCCTGGAACTGCTGTTGAGATTCATCTGCGGCTAACTCTGTCATTCGTTGCTTATGATCATAATACGTCTCGCCCGGAAGCCACTCGCCGGAACTCGAAGGGGTGGAATCGGCAGGGGGAACAGGATCCGAAAACATGGCGGTTTCCTCGCAATTGGGGGTTTCCTGTATTGTATCCAATTTGAGAGAAACAGGCGAGAAAATGAACGAAAGGGAAAAGGCCAAGCAATATGCCTTGCGGCTCCTCTCCACCAGGCCGTATGCCTCCCACCGGCTCCGCTCAAAGATGCTGGAAAAAGGCTATTCGGAAGAAATTGTCTCCGAATGGATCGAATGGCTGAAACGGGTTGATCTTTTGCAAGACGATGCCTTGCTCGTTTCGTTGATCGGGCGGGAGTTGAAGCGCGGCGTCGGGCCCAGGGGGATTCATTGGAAGCTTCGCGGCAAGGGATTTTCTTCCGAAGAAATTGTTCGCGCGATTGCCAAAACC
>DAIDLB010000104.1 GCA_027449725.1 Chlamydiota bacterium | reverse complement strand
AGGGCGAAGCCCTTAAATAGACTCTCCGGCGGGATCTGCTTTTTCAGGAGACCGATCATGACCGGATCTTTTGTACACTCGACGAGAGGCACTCTCTTGTCATAGAGCTGCTTTGTATCGGCACCATAGTAGATCAGTGTCGCTGCAAGCACCGTCTGGTTGTGGATCACTGCGTCGAAAAGAAGGGTGTTGCCGCTCATTGGATTGTGGGCATTTGCGAGGCTCCTGTTCTCGGAGAGAAGAAGGTGCAAAAAGTCGTAGTCGCCATGCGATTTGGCCATATCGAGCGCACACCAGATCGGCGAATTGCCATTGAGGAGCGAGGTTTTTTTTTGGGGATCGAGGCGTGGGTCTTGGATCATCTGGAGGGCGATCGTTTTGAAACCGGGGTCCGTCTCCGATTTGAGCATCACTGCGACCAGGCTGCTCGTCATTTCGGTGCCATCGGAATAGATCTGCGCAGGATGGTTGATGTCGTATCCGTGGGAAAGAAGCGCAAGCGTTGCTTTCCATAGCCCGTTTTGTACGGCCAGATTCAACAGCGACTGTCCGTCCAAGGTTTGGAAGACGCTGATGTTCTTGGGCCCGCCGATGAGTCCGAGGAGTCTTTCCCAAGCTCCCCCCTCCCCTGCTTCTACAGCATAGAGTCCCAAAAGGGCTTTCACATCCGGGTGGTTTGCATCGAAGGATTCGATGATCTTTTTGAGAAGTGTTGGATCGCCTTGCTTTAAGTGGCCATGTTCATCGAGATAGTAGCTTTTGACGGCTTCTTGGTAGAGCGAGCGGTCGGGATGTACAAGAAGCAGGGCAAATGCAAGAACCAGGTTCATGAAAGACCTCTCTATCGAAAATGAATGGTCTTATTCTTTTCTTCAAGGCATGAAAAATGCAAATAAAAAAAAGCGGCAGGAGAATCCTGCCGCTATCGCTAGATGTTCTTACAGACTGTTCAGATAGTCGTTCGCGTCAATCGAGCCATTGAGAAGGCCGATCATTGTTGGATCGCCCTGCGATGGGATTGGCACTCCCCGCTCGTCGACTTCCGTGTTGTTTGGGTCGAGGTAGTATGTATGCTCGGCCAATTCTTCGTAAGAGAGACCGCTCGTCGTCGTCCCTTCCGTATCAGCGCCGGCTGCAATCAATGTAGCAGCGAGCTTTGTGTCGTCAATATTGATTGCCTGTTCCAGAGCAGTTTGATTGTTTCCTGCTTGCTCGATATTCACCAGATCAGAACCTTCAGGCTGGTTGGCCAACATGAAGTCCAGGGCATAGTAGTCGCCTTCCCCGTATGGAGGTTTCTTGGCCATATCTACAGCTTCAAAGAAAGGATACGAGAGATCTGCGCCCGGCATGTTCATCATCTCGATCGCGATATCGCCAAAGGCAGGATCAGTCTCTGACGCCAGAATTGCAAGCGTAATGCTGCTTGTCGTATTCCCTTGAGCGTCTGCCATCGCGATTGTGTTGACGTCAAATCCGTCCAATTCTACGGTTCCATCTTCATTGATCGTTGCAGGATGGTCTAAAAACGCTTGAGCCGCGTTCGGTTCATCATGGGTCACCGCGTAACCGAAGAGCGAGTAGGAGTTTCCGTCTTCTTCAATCGTGTAGGTATTGATGTTCTCTTCGCCGCCGATATCAACCATCAATTGGTTCCATGCCGCATCGTATTCCTCAGAATTTGGCTCAGCTGCATCAAGAGCGGCCAAATCATCGATAACTTGTTGATCCGGATTCACGGGTTCTTCAGGTTGAACTGGATCGATAGGATCAACAGGTTCTGCAGGCCCCATGCCATGTTCAGCTAAAATCGCTTGGGTATTCGTATAATTATTCTCTTCGGAGTATTCGTATA
Organism: Chlamydiota bacterium; assembly: GCA_027449725.1. GTDB lineage: Bacteria > Chlamydiota > Chlamydiia > Chlamydiales > SM23-39 > JAKBAE01. The sequence goes on along the minus strand of DAIDLB010000104.1, from coordinate 3,155 downwards.
AGGAGACTTGATTTCCAAAGTCATCTACTACTACGACGTTTTGAAGATCTTCATCGTTCTGAGCACCAGTATCTTTCATCAATTTCGCAAACGCAGATTCTTCTGTATAAGCTTGGCCGGTTGTCGGGTCGATATAATCGCCGGGGCTATTTAAGATCGTAAGATCATACTCAACTGTATAATCATAATTTGTTTGTTGGTAAGTTGTTTGATTCGTCGAACCGCTTGTAATATTTGCAGTCATCTTCCCCCCATTATTTTTTCCTTAGTACTATAATATCATAATTTATAAACAATGTCAATCAAATATTTAATAATAATTTCGCAACAAGCCCATTGTGAATGACTTACGATTTTACGCTAAAATAAGGTGGAGACAAGCAGAGAGGCGGACATTGCGCTCCAGGGCCAGGCGGACCCGCAGGACCCTGGCGTGAGCCTGGTCCAGGGAGAGGGGGGACGGGATGTCCAGGGGGTAATAGAGGAGCTCGGAGGGGCCCTTTTCCCGGGCCAGTTCGGCGTCGCGGGCGCGCATGAGGTAGGCCGCAAGGAGCCATTCGACCTGCCGGTGGAAATCGATCCCCTCCAGGTCTTCGAACAGCGCCTCGATCTCTTCGATGGCGGTGTAGGGAGAGCGCTTCCCATCCAGGGCTGAAAACAGGAGATTTCGGGCCGTCTCCTCCCGCTCGTCATCGAGAAGGCGAAGGGCCGCTCCCAGAGAGCCGTGCGACTGGCGGGCGAGGAGATGGGCCTTTTCCAGGGAGAGGGTCCTTTTTTCCTGGAGATAGCCGGCGATCGCATCTTTCGGCAGCGGCTGGAAGGCGAGATGAACGGCGCGGGAGAGGATCGTCGGCAGCATCTCGTTCGGCGCGGAGCTCAAAAGGAGGATCGACGAGTCGAGGTCGGGCTCTTCGAGCGTTTTGAGGAGGGCGTTGGCCGATACGGGCTGCATCCGCTCCGCATCCATAAAGATAAACACCTTTTTGGGGGCCTCGAACGGAGGTTTATGTATTTCCGCGATCATCTCCCGGATCTGCTCGACCGGATGAAGGCCGCTCTTCCCTTCCGGCCTCAAAATGTGCAGGTCGGGATGGAGTTCCTTTTGGACCCTGGTTTCACAGCAGTCGAGAAGCCGGCGGGCGAGCGCTTTTGCATAAAGGGATTTGCCGATCCCTTCCATGCCGCTAAAAAGGAGCGTATGGTGAAGCGAATCGGTTTGAATTGCTTTTTCCAGGTAGGCTTTGATCGGCTCATTGCCTAAGAGCGCTTTCACGCCAGGCTCCCGAGGAGGAGGCGGATCGCCTTCATCGCTTCGGCGCAGACGATCTCTTTTTTTTGCGAGGCGTCGAGGAGGTGGACGCGGGCAGGATCTTTTTCGTGGATCTCGAGGAACGCCTTTCGGATCTTGGAGTGGAACTCAAGCCCCTCCACCTCGATCCGATCATAGCCCCTCTCGCCTGCGATCTCGGGAGAAGAGCCCCGTGCGCGAAACAGCCCTACGGCCGGATCGATATCGAGATAGAGGGTCAAATGTGGCTGCACTCCCTGGCAGATGAATTCGCAGATCGACTCCACCTTCTCCATCCCGAGGCCGCGGGCTGCCCCCTGGTAGGCGATCGTCGAGTCATTGTAGCGGTCGCAGAGGATCACCTTCCGCCTTTCCAGCGAGGGGACGATTACCTCCTGGATGTGCTGGGCCCTAGCTGCCAGAAAGAGGCAAAGCTCCGCATAGGGAGAGACGGGCTGCGACGTATGGTTCAAAAGGAGGGTCCGGATATGCTCGCCCAGGTGAGTGCTTCCCGGCTCGCGCGTCTTGACGACCTGGATCCCGTCCGAGGCGAGCTGTCTGGCCACCTCTTCGATCAGGCTGGACTTTCCGGCCCCCTCGCCCCCTTCAAAGGTGATAAACACGCCGCGGCCCATCTATTCATCAACTCCGGCTTCAACTTTCTCTGCGCCGATGACAATGTCGTCGTCTTTGCTTAAATGGACGAGACGCACTCCTTGCGTCGAGCGGCCCATGACGCGCACGTCGGTCATCGGGATGCGCACCGCCTGCCCTGCCATCGACATGAGGAGGACGCTGTCGTCATCTTTCACGCTCAAGGCCGCCACAACCGAGCCGTTTCTCTCGGAGACGATGATGGAGCGGACGCCGACGCCGCCGCGGTTCGTTTGGCGGAAATCCTCGACGCTCGAGCGCTTGCCATAGCCATTTTCGCAGATCACCAGCACCGTATCGACAGGCATGACAACCTCGCAGCTCACCACTTTGTCGCTCTCGTCTTTCAAGGACACCCCGCGGACGCCTCTGGCAACGCGGCCCATCGGACGCACCTGCGTCTCATCAAAGCGGACAGCCATGCCGCTCCTTGTAAAGAGCATCACCTGGTTACCGGGTTTTGTCATGCGGGCAGCGATCAGCTCATCCCCCTCATCGATATTGAGGGCAAAAACCCCTTTCCTGCGCGGGTTGCTGAAGGCGGAGAGCTCCGTTTTCTTGACGACGCCTTTGAGCGTCGCAAGGAGGATACAAGCCTCTTCTTCAAAGCTCCGGACCCGAAGAACGGCCGCGACCCTTTCGTTCTCATTGAGGTCTTCAAGGAGGTTGATGAGCGGACGCCCTTTCGTGCGCCTGCCCCCTTCGGGGATCTGCCACACTTTGGTCCAGTAGCAGCGGCCAAGCGTCGTAAAGAGAAGGAGCGTCTCATGGGTCGAAGCGATGTAGATGCTCTTGAGGATATCCCCCTCTTTTTTCATCTCCATGCCGGCCACGCCCTGGCCGCCGCGCCGCTGTTCGCGGAACGTGTCGATCGGCATCCGCTTGATATAGTCGTCGTTCGAGATGGTAATGACCATCTGCTCGTCGGCGATCAAGTCTTCCATCTGGAACTCCCCTTCTGCCGCGACGATCTTCGTCTTCCGCTCTGATTTGAGCGTTTTTTTCAAATCTTCGAGCTCTTCGCGGATGATGTCCCGCACCATCGCCTCGGAAGCCAGAACCGCCTTGTAGTGGGCGATCTTCTGCAAAAGTTCTTTGTGTTCGTTGTCGATCTTCTCATGCTCGAGGCCGGTCAGCTGGTAGAGGCGGAGGTCAAGGACGGCATTTGCCTGCCTCTCCGAAAGGTCGAAGCGGCCCATCAATTCGGAGCGGG
>DAIDLB010000103.1 GCA_027449725.1 Chlamydiota bacterium | reverse complement strand
AAAGGGCCGCGCACCTTCAGCGCAGCCAGATCGCCTTCGCTTTTAAATCTGATCTCTGAAGTCGGATTGAAAGAAGATCTTATTTTTTCCTGTCCGAGTGCAAACACGCGCTATCTTTGGCATCGGGGGAAATTACAAGGCGCCGGTTTCCTTTTTTGGCCGCATGCATGGCGTCTGTTTCTCGAGCCGTTCATCCCTTCAGCCGAAGATGAAGAGACGATCCATACCTATGCAAAACGGAGATTTGGGACAAGGATAGCAGAGCTTTTTTTCGATCCTCTTACCTTGGGCGTATTTGCCGGAGACAGTCGGACGCTCAGCATGCAGGCCTGTTTTCCCAACTTTCCTGCCCCTCTTCTTCGCAGCCTCTTTAAACGGAAAAAAAAGTTCCCCGGTTCTCTCTTCACGCTCAAGAATGGAGCAGAGTCCCTTGTTGAGGCGCTCGCGCGCAAGCTGCGGGCAACCATTCTGCTTGATACGGAGGTCTTGTCCCTCGAAGAAAAACGGGTCGAAACGACGAGAGGCTCATTTACAGCGGATGCGATTTTTTCAGCGCTCCCTGCCCATGCTCTTAGAGCCCTTTTGCCTGAGATGCCGAAGATCGACTCGGCTTCATTGACCGTTGTTAATCTCGGATTTTCTCGCCGCGTTCTATCCAAAAGCGGCTATGGCTACCTCGTTCCGAGTAAAGAGAGGGAAGATCTGCTCGGTATGATCTTCGATTCCGAGGTCTTTGGTGGCGCCGGCACAAGGCTGACCGCCATGGTCCGCCCTTCGGCCAAAGATCCCGAAAAAACTGTTCTGGAAGCGCTCTCTCGCCATTTGGGGGTGTGCGCTTTGCCCGATCAACTCGAGGTCCACTATGCTAAGCAGGCGATCCCTCAGCCTGGAGTCGGCCAAAAGAAGAAGCTTCTTTCCTGGGAGGCTTCGTTAATGAATTTTTTTGTTCTGGGCAATTACATGGACGGCCCTGGTGTAGAACAATGCGTTGTCCGCTCTGAAAAAATAACGAATCATTTTTTCGAAAAAATGATTCGGAATTGAGATTTCCGCTCAGATAGTTTATAATAGTGAAGAGAATAGTTCTGGCTTGTTATAAATCTGGGAGTTTTGTGGTTCTTGTATCATTTTCTACAGAAGTAGTCGAGCCTTTGGCGTCTCGAAACGAGGTGCAGGGGGTGGTTGAAAGTCTCTCCAAAAGGGCGCGGGGGGTATTTGACGGCCATCTTTTGGAGAGGGCGCTTGAACGCTTGGACGAGTTGGAACAGTCGGAGATGGCTCTCAATCGGGAGATTTCGGATTTGCGAAAGGAAGCCTCTGCGCTGTCGATTTCGATGAACCGTCTCGATCCGGTCGAGATCGCGCTTAAACTCGATCGGTTGGGCCAAGAGATTTTTTCTCTCTCCGAGCCAGCGACTGTTTTTTTGAAAGAGGATCTCCGCTGCTTGAAAGCGCGCTTTGAGACGCTTTGTTTCCGGTTTTCATTTCCTGATGCGGAAGAGCTGAGGCCAAGCTCGTTTCAAAATACACTCCTCTATCGCCTGGAGCAAAAAATCAGAAACTCCGATCCGAAGACGGCTGCCGCTTTAAGGACGAGTTTGCGGTCGCTGCAGAGCCAGTGCCGCGCCGCCGAAGAGGTTTATCGGGGGAAAGGGGTGGCTTCTTACTTGGCCCTTCCAAAAGAGGTGCGCTCCGACATCGAAGGAAGGCTCTTTGAAAAATTCCCCGGCGTATCGATTGAATCGCTGATGTCAGATCCCGACAACAGAAACCTGGTTGCTGCTGCGATTATGGCATCGCTCGGCGACAGAATGATGGGCGATGAATTCGCATGCATGGAAAAGGACTGAGGGAGTACACTTTTCTTCGATTTCCCTACTTTTTTCATGAGGAGAATATGGTAACGAGAAGTGTGCCTGCATTGCTTTTGGATCCCGGAGAGTCCGCCAACTCCTGTTTTGGCCGCTGCAATGAGCGTGTTTGGTATGAAAGAGAGGGACGAGGGTTTTATATCGACAGGCAGGGGGCTGGTTCGACCAGCGAGATCAAGGACAGAAATTTGAGGGCTTGGGAAGCCTTTCGCGATGCACTCTCACCCTACAATGTAGACTTTTCGGCTTTGGTTCGGAAAACGACCGGGCGCTCCATCCAATGGATTGAAACAAAAGGGATGAGTTTCAAGCCGCGCCATTTTGATGCAATGGCCGCCGCTGCCAAAGATGCCGGACGGGACTCTCCCAGGACGTCCTATTCCATAAGCTGATCTTCCCTTTTTCTTTGTGGAAATTAAAAAAATCTTTTACCTTTCTTCCAGGTTTTTTTAACACACTCTTTGGAGGTAGCAATGTCCGTACAGGAAACAAGTCAAGCCATAGCGGCTCTCACGCAGCTAGAAGTTCAGCTCCTTGCAGACAAAATTGTCGAAGAGATTTCCGGCCTTGGAAAAAAGAGTATTTCCAAGCGGAGGATCATCGAGATGGTTGCGGGCGAACTGCAGAAAATGGGAGTTCTTTCTAGCAGAGGGGATGGGTCTTTGGACGGAGCCGATCGCCAAAGCTGTAACCCAGTTCCTTGAGCCGAGCATTGTTCGGATCCAGGGGATTGTGAATATAAATTGTCTGCAGACTTCCGTATGCGATGAGAAGTTGCGGCTGCTTTTCGAAGAGTGGGAGGCGGTCGGGATGGCAGAACCGGACGTAGCCCGCCTTCTCACCTTCCAGGGAGAGGAGACAGCCGCAGACGAGTCCCTGCAGGCTTAAGTGCGCTTGCATATTGAGCGGGGAGAGAGAGGTTTCTTCCGGGATCCACTGGTCGCAGGCGAGCTGCAACGGTTTTTTGCCGCTTAGTGTGGAGACGGCATCGCTAAAGAGCCTGGAACAGAAGACTTGCTGAAGTTTTTTGCTCTCCTGCCATAAATCCCGTCCCATCGGATAGGTTGACCCTCCCCGTTTCCGGAAGATCCTCTCGATCTCTTGCAGCAGGTCTTGGCACTGCTTTTGGGTGAGGAATTCTTCGAACTCGATCCACCCGCATTGGGCGTAGAGGCGAAGTTGCTGGGCGGTAAGGTGCATTTGCATTTAAAGAGTGCCTACAATTTGTTTAATTCGTAAAAGCCCTTCCGCTAGGATTTGCGGGTCGGCGAAAGAGGAGAAGCGGACATAGCCTTCGCCCGATTTGCCAAATCCTTTGCCGGGAACGGAGATGACGTGAGCTTGTTCCAGGAGGCGTGTAAAGAAATCCCAGGAATTCATCTTCTCCGGCGTTTTGCACCAGACATAGGGGGCGTCAATCCCGCCGTAGGCGGTAAATCCCATGCTTTTGAGTCCGTCGAGAAGAAAGCGGGCCTGCTGTTGGTAGATGCTAAGGCGTTCTTTGACTTCCGCTTGTCCTTCCGGCGAGTAGATGGCCGCGGCGCATTTTTGAATTGGGTAGGGAACGCTGCCGAATTTCATGTCCTGCCGTCTTTTCCAATAGGCGTGGAGGGCTGTCTCCTGTCCGTTGAGGGAGGCACGGAGGTTCTTGGGGATGACGGAATAAGAGCAGCGCAGGCCTGTGAAGCCGGCCGACTTGGAAAAGGAGCGGATTTCGATCGCGACTTCCCTGGACCCTTCGATCTCGTAGATACTGCGGGGACAGTCGGGAGAGGTAATGTAGGCTTCGTAAGCGCCGTCATAGAGGAGGATCGAGCGATGCTGCAAGGCGTAATCGACCCATTCCCTGAGCTTTTGGCGGGTGAGGGCTGCGCCGGTCGGATTGTTGGGAGAGCAGAGGTAGATGAGATCGCACGTCATGTCGGGAGGGACGGGGAGAAAGCGATTCTCTTCGAGACAGGGGATGGTGACGATGCCGCGATACCGCTCCTCTTCTTCCGACCAGTGAAGGGTCCGTCCCGCCATCACGTTTGCATCGAGAAAGACCGGGTAGGCCGGATCGGTGACGCCGATCCGGGAGTCGAGGGCGAAGAGCTCCTGCAATTGGGCGAGATCGCCTTTTGCGCCGCTGGAAATGAAGATCTCGTCGGCCGAGATGCCGAGGTCTTTGTATTCTCCATAGAGGATCGCTTCGCGGAGGAAGGGGTATCCCTGAGAAGGGCCGTAGCCGTGAAAGGTATTTTTATCGCCCATCTCCTGCGAGCCGCTGCAGAGGGCGGAGAGGAGGTGGGGGGTAAGGGGTTTGGTGATGTCCCCGATCCCGAGGTTGAGGAGGATCGCCTGCGGATCTTTGGCTTTAAGGGCTTTGGCCCTCTGGTCGATGTCTTGAAAAAAATAGTAGCTTGAAAGCTTGTCCAGATGGGGATTGAGGTTGGCCATGGACGGTAGTTTATGCAATTCACTGAAATTCGGCAATGGCTGAAAACTATCTGTTTCGGCTATAACATCGAGGCATGACGCCTCTCGAGGGACTAAAGAAACAGATCGATCTGATCGAAGACCGCCTGGGGGTCGTTTTTGAAAATAAAGATTTGCTCCTCCTGGCTTTTATCCACCGCTCCTTTGTCAATGAGCATCGGGAGCTTCTGGGGCAGCACAATGAGCGGCTCGAGTTTTTGGGCGACTCGGTCCTCGGCCTGGCGATGGCCGACGCTCTTTATCGCCGCCTTCCCGCCGCGCCGGAAGGGCAGCTCTCGCAGCTCCGCTCCCGCCTGGTCGACGCGGCATCCTGCGCCAAATATTTGCAAAAGCTGGAATTGTCCGATTTCATCCTTCTGGGGAAGGGGGAGCGCCTAAGTATCGGTAAAACGAAGAGTTCCATTTTAGCTGATGTATTCGAAGCTTTGATCGGCGCGCTTTATCTCGATAGCGGCCTTGGCACCGTCCGTTCGTTTTTGGCGGTCCATTTCGAGCCGGAGATCGAAGAGGCAATAGGAAGTCCATCGCGCAACTACAAGGCCGAGCTCCAGGATTATTCGCAGAAGAAGTTCCAAAAACCCCCGCTCTATCGGGTGGTGGAAGAGAGCGGCCCCGACCAT
>DAIDLB010000102.1 GCA_027449725.1 Chlamydiota bacterium | reverse complement strand
AATACGTGTATTGGGATGAAAAAAGCCATTGTGCATGGAAGTCGTTATTATTCTGAATCAAAGGAAATGTCTGCACCACTCCCGAAAAGAACCCCAACTAGTTTATTCAAAGGGAAAATCATTGCAATCGTCGATAGGAGATGCGGGAGCGCTTGTCTAAATTTCATTGACGGACTTAAAGCAATGCAACCTAACGTCATTCTCGTGGGAGAAGAGACTGGGGCTGACAGCAATTATATGGAGCTCCGAAAAGTTACACTTCCTAGCGGGAATGGAACTTTTGGATTCCCCATCAAAGTTTATAGAAATCGCCCTCGCGGCCATAACATCCCTTATTTGCCAGACATCAAATATAATGGAAATTTAAAGAGCACAATTGATTTACAAACTTTCATATCAAATATTGCTTAAGCATTAATCCTCTGATCATAAAATTTCTCATGCCAACCATTCACTTCATGTATAGAGAGAAAAAGAGGGGCTCGCACCCGCGCATTAAGATACATGAAATTATTGGGTTTTTCGTTCGATCTCCCTGCTAAGCCCCTTTATTTCATTCAAAAAGGCTCGTTCCATTTTTCGCCCTCAAAGTCATTCTTCCGTGCTTTTCACGCTTAAAAAAGACCCCTCCGTGCATCCGGCAGCGCCCATTTTTCATGCCAGGTTGAGCACAGGGAGCCCCGCACTTTGTCCTACACTCAGCCCCGCAAAGCTTTACTCCGAGGATTGGCATTTGTTCCCTACGTTTGGTAGCACTGTTTGCATCAGGGCGTTCCCTTGCCCGTTATAGCTGTAATTCACGACGATGTTTTGCGTTGCCCCCGTTTGTTTTTTGATGAGCATTTGCATAGCCTCACTGCTGAAGCGGAGTAGATTCACTCCAATCTTTTAATCATCGGAGCAACTTTCGGAAAGTTTTTTCATCCCCAATAAGTGTCCTTTCAGGCTATGTTTTCTAGCTTCCGTTGTATGAAGAAATTTCCCATCCTCCATAGCAGTCAAAATTCTGTTTCTCTCTTTGACTGCATCTGTTTTTCTTCTATGAGACTGAAAAACGGGAGGGAAGCCATCTCTTCTGATCTGAAAGCAGTATCTATAGACCTTTCCATTTTTATCCTTGCGTTCATAAATCCCATCTCTTGGGCCTCTTTGCTCATAAATACCTCCAAAATAAATTGCGAAAGCCTAACAAAATCGACAATTCAGAACAACTTCGCATATACAATGCGATGTATGAAATAGGCATTCCCAAGCTAAAATGTGCAAAACACGTTGCTAAAACTCGACAAAGTTGCAAAAAAGTTGCATTCAAGAAAAAACTGCGAGGAATAAATGCGGTGACGTGTTGCGGGCGCTTGCAACTTTTTGCAACTCCAACAACCTAAAAGTGACTGGTGATTGAACGTAAATCTTTGATTTTAAGAATGCCTGAAGCCGGAATCGAACCGACGACCTTCGCATTACGAATGCGCTGCTCTACCAGCTGAGCTATTCAGGCACAAACGAAGAACCCCGAGTATGCTCCGTCTAGCCTTTTTTCTCAATGGTATATAGCGCTTTGCAGCGTTTCCGGCCGTCCTCTTAATCAAAGTTCAATAGTTTTGTTAAAATCAGTGTCTTTCGAAGAGACTTTTTTGAAAAGTCTCCTGCCCAGTGGACGATAACGGCGCCTTCTCTTTTTTCCTCCCCCATGATCCGGTTGTAGATGGAAGGCAATTCGGAAAAGGAGATTTTTGTTTCCGCCAGGATGAGCGAAAGGAGATCCTGGTCTCCCCGGAAAAGCCCATTTTTCTCTACCGACTCCTTTGCCCATTCCGCAATCAGCGGATGGTTTTTTTGAAAAAGGACCACCCCTGAATTGTAGATCGGATACGTTTTGACTCTCGCCACAGAATCTTTGACAAGAGACATCCCTGACGAACGGTGCTCCCAGATTCCCTCCAGAGAACCGGTAACCTCACAATCGCTATCCATCCAGACCGTCCAATCAAAAGGCGATTGCAGGCAAGCCAGGGGTTTTTTGAACCACGCCTTGCGCGAACTCCAAAATAGGTTTGGATAAACACTCTCCCACTCCGACACAAGGAGATCGGAGACCTCATCCCGATCTTTGACGAAGAGAGGCAGCGTTCGGATCTCGATCAGCTCGCCCCGCTCCCTACACCAATCCCGCATCTCTTTGGAAAGGCCGAAATCGGCAAAAGCGACCGGATAGACATTGCACCTCCGAAAATTCTTCCACCACCACGGGAGAAGCCACTCCTGAGATTCATCGGCGCCGACGAGAATGCCTCTATCTTCCATTTCCAAAAAACTCCCGAAGAGGTCATCCTAGCAGATAGGGACCCTTTAATGAAAACCAGACTAATCGATCTGACCCATCGCCTCCATCCGGATATCCCAACCTGGAGCGGCTCGTGCGGCTTTTGCATGGAGATCAAGCGGGATTACGACAAGACGTTCCGCGTCCAGCAGATGAAGATGCACGCCGGCATCGGCACCCACATGGACGCCCCTTCCCATCGCTTCGATGGCGGTCTCTCGATCGCAGACATCCCTCTCGAGCGCCTATTCGCGCCGATTGCGCTCTTCAACGTCTCGCAATCGGCCAAAGCAGACTTTATGCTCTCCTGCGAAGAGATCAAAGCCTATGAAACTCTACACGGAAGGATCGAGCCCAATTCCCTTGCAATCGTCTATACCGGCTGGAGTCGGTTTTGGAAGAGTCCGGCAGACTACCGGAAGCCAGCTCCGGCCGTCTCGGAAGAGGCGGCCCGAATGCTCCTGGAAAGGGACATCGCAGGGCTGGCGATCGACACCCTCTCGCCGGATCGCCCCGATTCGGACTTTCCCGTCCATAGGATCCTTTTAGGCGCGGGTAAATACATCATTGAAAACATCGCTGGATGCGCCGAGCTTCCCCCCAAAGGCAGTATAGCCATCGCCCTGCCGATCGCTGCAGAAGATGCCTCGGAAGCGCCTATCCGGATCATTGCCCAGGTGCCCTTATGACCTTTTTCTCGCCGGATACAAAAACCTCCTGCCCGCTCCCTCTGTTCCTCGCATCCGTCAAGGCGGGCTTTCCCTCTCCTGCCGACGACTTTTTGGAAAAAAAACTCGACTTGAACGAGCATCTGATCCGTCATCCGGCAGCAACTTTTTTTGTCCGCGTTGACGGAGATTCAATGCAAGGCGCCGGCATTTGCCGCGGCGACATCTTGATCGTCGACCGTTCGCTCGAGGCAGGCGACGGGCGGATCGTCGTTGCCGTGGTCAATGGGGAGTTCACCGTCAAGCGGATCCGCCTTCAGGAAGGAGTAGTCTCCCTCGAACCGGAAAACCCGCGCTACGCCCCGATCCGGATCAGCCCCGACAGCGACTTCCGCGTCTGGGGCGTTGTGACCTACGTCATCCATCAGGCCGTTTAATGTTCGCCCTTGTCGACTGCAACAACTTCTATGCCTCTTGCGAAGAGGTGTTCAACCCCTCTCTGGCCAACCATCCGGTCGTCATCCTCTCAAATAACGACGGCTGCGTGATCGCCCGCTCGAAAAAGGCGAAAGAGCTCGGCATCAAGATGGGCGATCCCGCCTTTCTCTACAAAGAGCGAAAAGAGATCCGAATGCTCTCTTCCAACTTCGCCCTCTACGCGGACATGTCGGAAAGGGTGATGCAAACGCTCGAGTCCTTTTCTCCCGAAATGGAGATCTACTCGATCGACGAGGCCTTCTTTCATCTGGAAGACTCTCTTCCCTTCGAGGAGGAGTGCCTCCGCATGAGCCAAAAGGTCAAACAGTGGACGGGGATTCCGATCTCAATCGGCGTCGCACCGACGAAAACGCTTGCTAAGCTCGCCAACCGTTCGGCCAAGCAGAATCAAACCGGCGTCTTTGTCCTGACCTGCCCGGAAAAAATCCGGAGCCTTCTGGAAAATACAGCGCCCCATGAAATCTGGGGGATCGGCTCCGCCTCGGGAGAAAAGCTGAAAGTAAAGCGGATTTACACGGCAGCCCAGCTCGCTGATGCCTCAGACAGCACGATTCAAAGCGTCCTTGGCATCTCAGGTCTTCGCACGGCGCTCGAGCTCCGATCAATCCCCTGCTTCCCTCTGGAAGAAGAGGCAGCTAAGCGGCAATCGATCGTCTGTTCGCGCTCTTTTGCCGAACCCATCTAGGGGCGCGCCATTCTCGAAGAGGCTGTCGCTGCATTTGCCAGCCGGGCGGCGGAAAAACTGCGCGAGCAGGAGAGCCGGGCCGGCTTCCTCTCCGTCTCGATACGGAGCGGCGCCTTCGAATCCTCCGCCTGCCATGTGACGCTGCCGATCCCGAGCGACTATACGCCGGAGCTGATCCGTCTGGCAAAAGACGCGCTCGGGCAGATCTTGAAGCCGGGAACTGCTTATAAAAAAGGGGGAGTAACACTCGGCGACCTTACGGACGCCTCCGAGCTGCAGACCGATTTTTTTGCCCGCTCGGAAAACAATCCGAAAAAAAAGGCCCTCATGCAAACGGTCGACCGGATCAACCGGCGCTACGACAAAGAGCAGGTCCGCTCCGCCGCTCTAGGACTGGAGCGGAAATGGCGAAGCGCCCGCTCGAGCGCTTCGCCGAACTTCACCACGTCGTGGAGCGAGATCCTCACCATCCGCGATCCATAGAATCTATTTAGATGTCTTTTTAGACAGCCCCTTGATGAATTTTGCAAAGACCCTCTGAACCGCTTTGGGATTGTCGATCCAGCTGCAGTGCCCTCCATTTTTAATGAGGAGGTGCGTCACGTTGTCCCGATTAAAGCGCGCATCGTTTTGAAACAAAGTGTAGGGGCACATACAATCGTATTTGCCGCCGACAATGAGCGTAGGCACATGCTCAGGAACCCACGCTGCCGTAAACTGCATCTCGGTCGCCTTTTGCAGCCACCAAAGAGCAGGGCGGTATTGGAAGACGGCGTCTTTGAATAATTTTCTCCCCGCCTCGAGACTCTTCGGGGGAAAATAGTAAGGCATGCACACATCGATCGCCGCCTCAAACGTTTGCTGGTTGGGATCGGCGGACAAAGCTGCGATCGCATCGTCAAACGACGGGTAGTTGAATTGTTTGGCATAGCTTACGGCTTCTTCAGTCCAGAGGGACGGCGCCGCATGAAGGATCACAAATCCTTTGAGCCTTTGCTCTAGTTCGGGAAAAAGGAGGGGAAACATTCCGCCGAAGGAGTGGCCGACAAGAATGGGCTGAGAAAATCGCGCAATCACGCGGGGAAAGATCTCGAACCATCGATTGTAATCCGTTTCTTCCTGAACGTTTGTGCCCGATCCGGGAAGATCGACGAGCCAGACATTTCCCGGCAACTCGAGGAGGTCGATTAAACTCTGCAAATAGCTCGAGTCCGATCCGGGCCCTCCCGGTAGAAACAGCCAGTTATAGGATTTGCCGCCGTTCGTTTGAACGAGTTCGTACCTGACGCGGTCTTCATCGTAAAAAAAGGGTCTGTCCGAAAAAGAAAAAACGGGCAATAGACACAGGATCCAATAAAAGATCTTCACTGCAAACTCCTTCTGAAATTTTTGAAGGAAAAAGTATTGCAGAAAAGATTTAGCGCGTCAATCGCGCCATTAGAGCTATTCGCTAGCTCTAGAAAAATTGAATTGAAATTGAACAGGATGAAAGTTGAGACTTGATGGATTCGAACCATCGACCCTCTCATTAAAAGTGAGATGCTCTACCGCTGAGCTAAAGTCTCATCGAAATGACCCCAAGGGGATTCGAACCCCTGTTATCGGAATGAAAATCCGGTGTCCTAGACCAGACTAGACGATGGGGCCAGGACTCCATCAAGATACTGAAATTTCCTCCAGCACTCAATGAAAAACGTTTGATATCTTAGCGAATTCCGTACATTTTTGGCAAATTGAAAAATGGTCATTTTTCCAAACGGAGCGTGACAAGATTTTTTTTGAGAAAAAATCCAAAAAAAAGCCCCGCTGCACGGGGCTTTTCGCTTTTCCAAGTCATTAAACAGTCATGATCTCTTTTTCTTTTTCCGCGCAGGCAGCGTCGATGTCTTTGCAGAAGCGGTCGGTCAAATCCTGAATCGTCTTCTCGAATTTTTTCATCATATCCTCAGGGATCTCGCCGTCGTTCTTTTGCTTGCGCACCAGGTCGTTGAACTTGCGGCGCACCTCGCGCATCGCAATTTTCCCCTTCTCGCCGAGCTCCTTGCACTGCTTCGCAATCTGCTTGCGGATCGACTCGTCCATCGGCGGCACATTGATCCGGATCATCTTCCCATCAACTTTGGGATGGATGCCGAGATTGGCCGCTTCGATCCCCTTCGCAATCGCATGGACCGTGCTTACATCGAAAGGAGTGACGAGAATTTGCCGCGATTCGGGCACCGTGACATTCGCCACGTTCTTGATCGGCACATGGCTGCCGTAGACTTCTACCTGGACCTTGTCCAGCATGCCGGAACTCGCCCGGCCCGATCTCAGTGATTTGAGTTCCTGCTTCAGGTGATCCAGCACCGCTTGCATAGCTGCTTTGACTTGCGCTTCTACTCCGCTCATGATTTACGTCTCCTCGACAAGTGTTCCTACATTTTCTCCAAAAACAGCCTTTTTCAAGGTCTGGTCGCTAAAAATATTCATCACCCGGATCGGCAAGCGGTTTTCTCTGCAAAGCGCGATCGCCGCCGCATCCATCACATTCAGCTGCTTCGCCAACACCTCTGAGTAGCTTACTCGATCGTATTTGATTGCGTCAGGATGGATCGGGTCTTTGTTGTAAATCCCGTCCACCTTCGTCGCCTTGATCAACACCTCAGCCTGGATTTCGAAGGCGCGGAGCGCCGCAGCCGAATCGGTTGTGAAGTAAGGGTTGCCGGTGCCGCCGACAAAGATGAGGACCGAGCCGTTTTTAAGGTAGGTCAGCGCTTTTTTCCAGGAATAGGGCTCCGCCATCGTGTCGCACGAAATCGCGCTCATGATGCGGCTCTCTAATTGGATCTTTTCGAATGCCTGCTGAAGAGAAATCCCGTTGATGAGGGTCGCCAGCATCCCAATGTGGTCGGCGGGCGTACGGGCCATCCCAGACTGGTGGGCCTTGATGCCGCGGAAGATGTTTCCGCCTCCAATCACAATGCCTATTTGCACCCCGGCCTTGCAAAGCTCGGAGACCTCTCTGGCAATTTTATCGCATGCCGCAGAATCGACGCCGAATTTTTGCTGCCCCATCAGCGCTTCTCCTGAAAGCTTCAGGAGAATGCGCCGATAGAAAGGACTGGTTTGCATCAGGGAGATGCCCTCTTAAGATTGTCCGACCTTCCAGCGCCAAAAGCAGCGAATTGAAAGGGGTTTGCCCAACTTTTTTGCGCAAACATCGAGAAATTGCTGAACCGATACCGTGTTGTCCTTCACATACTTTTGATGGATCAGACACGCCTGATCGGCAAACGCCTTTATCTTGCCAGCAACAATTTTTTCGACAATATTCTCCGGCTTCCCTTGCACCTGGGATCTCGCAATCTCTTCTTCCCTCGCGAGCACGTGGGAAGGAATTTGCTCGGGATTCAGGTAATCGGGATTTTCCGCCGCGACATGCATCGCGATCTCTTTCGCCACACCGTCTTGGTCGGAAGCCCCTTCCACTTCCACAACCACGACCAACTTACCGCCCATGTGGGAGTAGATGCCGTAGGAGCTATTCGTGTGTTTATGGATCAGCTCCATCCTGCGCAGCTGGATGTTTTCTCCCAGCGCTTGGATGACCAGATTCCGGTACTGGTCAATCGTGATCGACTTGTCTTTATAGTAGGGCTGATTGACAAAGTCGTCGAGCGACTTCGGCTTCGTCTCCAACGCCTGCTTGGCGCAGTCGTGGATAAAATGCTTGAATCGGTCGTTTTGCGCGACGAAATCCGTCTCGACATTGGCTTCGACAAGGACCAGCGTATGGCTGTCTTCCGCCGTGAGGATCAAGCCTTCTTTCGTCTCGCGCCCCTCTTTTTTCACGCCCGCAGCCATGCCCGCCTTCCGGAGGACATCGATCGCTTTTTCCATATCGCCTTCAGCAAGGACAAGCGCTTCTTTGCACTTCGCCATACCAACGCCTGTGCGCTCGCGCAACTCGCGGATCATCTCCGATGTGATGTCTTTCATCGCTTCTATTCCTCGCTCTCGTTATCCGATTCTTCTTCAGCCCCTTCTTCCCCTTCATCGCCCTTGGAAGATGGAACATGCATATCGTTTTTCTTGTCGATCGCAGCTTGCATCAGAGCAGAGAGAACGACCTTGATGCTCTTAAGCGCGTCGTCGTTGCATGCAATCACATGGTCAATCGGATCCGGATCGCAATTGGTGTCCACCAAAGCCATCACCGGAATGCCTAATTTATTGGCTTCCGCAACGGCGATATGCTCGCGGCTAGGATCGACGACGATCAGAAGTCCGGGAGGCTTGCGCATCGCGCGGATGCCGGAGAGGTTGCGATCCAGTTTCACCTGCTCTTTCGTCAAAAGGGAGATCTCTTTTTTCTTGAGCCCTTCGCCGCCGGACGCAATCCGCTTCTCGATCCGCTCCATTGTTTTCACCGACTGACGGATCGTCGTCAGGTTGGTCAATGTGCCGCCAAGCCATCTCTCGCATACATAGAACTCTTCGCACCCTTCGGCGCACTCTCTCACAACTGCTTTCGCCTGTTTTTTCGTGCCTACAAAGAGGATTGACTTGCGCCTGCCCACTACCGAGCGAACAACTTGCACCGCAGCACGGATCTGCTGCAAAGTTTTTGCGAGGTCGATGATATAGATGCCGTTGCGCTCTTCGAAAATAAAGCGCTTCATCTTGGGGTTCCAACGCCGGGTCTGGTGACCGAAATGGGCGCCGGCTTCAAGCAGGTCTTTAATCGTGACGGCTGCTTCGTATTGCTCTTGTGCTACTGCCAAACAATGCCTCTTTGTTGAAGGGTTCAAGCTGTGGGGATTCCACAACCTATTACTGTTTACGAGCCCCTCACAAGGAGGGGGTCTATATACAAAAGCGCCTGGTCAGAATCGAACTGACGCTCGTAGCTTGGAAGGCTACTGTTCTACCATTGAACTACAGGCGCGCTAAAGCTAACAGTTTTACACCCAGGAGCGATTTTTTCGCAAGGGCTTCTGCAAGAGACCAGGTAAAAAAAAATTTATCAACCTTGCCCGCACTCCTTTTTCCTCGCGAAAAATGCTAAAGCGATTTTCAATAAGAGCATGTCTGCTCTCCAAAAAACAAACCGCCTGCTCCAAATATTTCTCGGCGCCTTTCTCCTAATCGCATTCCGAATCTGGCATCTCGCTGTCATCCAGCGGGAAGAAAAACTCGCGGAATCGCAAAAACCGAGGGAAAAGACCTTTGTGGAGCGGGCCGACAGAGGTCTGATCGTCGACCGCTTCGGAATCCCCCTCGCGCAAAACCGGATCCGGTACAACGCCTCCGTCTATTACAGCCAGATCGGAGAGATCCCCTCCCTCGGCTGGTCTACCGGCGCCGACGGCCGGCGGATACGCTCTCACCCGAGAAAAGACTATATCCGGAAGCTCGCCTCCATGCTGGGCGAAGAGCTTGCCCAGGACCCGGAGAGGATCGAAGACCTGATCCACTCGAAAGCATCTCTCTTTCCCCATTCCCCGTTTGTTCTTGCATCGAACCTCACCGAAGAGCAGCACTACCGCCTTAAAGGGCTGGAGAGGGAGTGGCCCGCCCTCCACGCCGAAAGCGCTTCAGAGCGCTTCTATCCGTTGGGGATGACGGCATCGCATATTCTCGGCCATCTCGGAGCGATCAGCCAAACAGAGTATCTCGAGATCGCCGAAGAGCTCGACCTCCTGCGGCAGATGAGCCTGGACGAAAGCTCGCTCGCCCGCCGCTACCACGAGCTGCAGGAACGGGCCTATACGATCAACGACCTCGTCGGAAAAATGGGACTCGAAAAGCAGTACGAAAAGGAGCTCCGCGGCTATTCGGGCAAAAAGACGTTCGAAATCGACCGCAAGGGGCAGATCCTCAGCCGGCTTCCCGGAGGAAATGATCCGATCTCCGGTCAAAAGCTCGTCCTTTCACTCTCGGCCGAACTCCAGCAGTTTTGCGAAGAGCTCCTCATCCGGAACGAAAAGACCCGAGACGGCCGCAGCATCGGGATCGACCCCGACACCAAGCAGAGAAAAGCGCTCAAGCAGCCCTGGATCAAAGGGGGCGCCATCGTCGCCCTCGATCCCAATACGGGGGAGGTCCTCGCCCTGGCGAGCACGCCCCGCTTCAACCCGGGCGACTTCATCCTCGCCTCGGACATGAAAGAAAAGGCAAAGCGGGTCCGCCGCTGGCAGGAGGGCGAAAGCCGGATCGGCAGGATCTTCGACGGGCTCGAGACCCTCTATCGGGAAAAGGGCGTCCAGGAAGAAAACGCCACCCTCTCCTGGGACGCATACCTCCACTGGACGCTGCCTCTCGAGGGCCCTCTCAAAGCCTTTTGGAACCAGGGGATCGACCTCAAAACAGCCATTCATCTGCAGGAGGACTTCGAGGCGCTCCTCTACTTCGCAGACCATCCGGAGCCCTCCCGGTTGATCGAGGCGCTCTTCTCCGGCAAGGCCGCCCTGGACAAAGAAGCTCTGCCCCACAAGCGGCGCATCGAAGCACTCCTCGGCGGCATCCCCCATCCCGGCGACAAGCTCTTTACCATCGACCTCTGCCGCATGGCCGTCTACAGCCCCGCCTTCACGGACGAGCTGATCGCAAAGCTCGGTTCCCTCAAGCTCTCCGCCTACCGCGCACTTGTGCAAGCGCTTTTAAATGCGGAAGAAGAGCTCCTCGTCAGCACCAAAGAGAAATTCCATGCCGGAGAATTCCGCGACTGGCGCCGCTCCTGTCTCAAAGAATTCCTCCAGCAAAAGCGGGCCGAAGAAAAAGAAAAGGGAATCTATCCGCGCCCCTATCTCGACTACATTGACAAACAGGAAAACGAGCTCTTTACCGCCCTCTGGGACGAGATCCGCATCCCCCTCCTCTCAGCCTATCTTAAACAGGATGCCTCGCATCTCGGCGAGCGGGCGGCGCCCTATTTCGACTACTCCCTTCTCGGCTCCCATCTCTGGCTGCCGCTCCGCCCCTCCGCCACCGAGCTGACGGAGGAAGAATGCATGCAGTGGATCAAGACGATGCGCCCCTATCGCCAGCTGAGCCGTCCCCTCCTGGGCCGCTACCCGTCCCTCCGCGGCAAAAAAGGGGAGCAGACGGAGAGAGAACTCGCCGCCGCCTTCTACCCGATCGGCGGCTTTGCCTTCCAAAGATCCCACGCGCTCCAATGCGCAGCGCCTCTTGGATCGATCTTCAAGCTGCTCGTCGGCTACGAAGCGCTGCAGCAAAAAGGCTCCGCCGCCGCCGACTTCACCATCGTAGACGAAGTGCGCATCGACAGGACGCGTCGCATTTGCAGCGTCGGCTTTACGCCCGACCGCAAATCGATCCCGCGCCACTACAAGGGAGGCCGGCTCCCCCGCAGTTCCGCCCCCAATCTCGGCAAAGTCGACCTCGTCGGCGCCCTCGAATGCTCGAGCAATCCCTACTTCTCCCTCCTCGCGGGCGACCTCCTGAAAAATCCGCAAGACCTCGTCCGCGCCGCCGCCGACTTCGGCTTCGGCGCAAGGACCGGCATCGACCTGCCGGGCGAGATCCGGGGCCAACTCCCCGCTGACATCTCCCAAAACCGGACCGGCCTCTACTCCTTCGCGATCGGGCAGCACACCCTCGTCGTCACCCCGCTTCAAACTGCCTGCATGCTCAGCGCCCTTGCCAACGGAGGCAAGCTCTTGACCCCGAAACTCGTCTCCTCCATCGAAGGGCTCCATCCCGAAAGAAGCCTTCAGAGCGCCTCTCCCTTCTACAAACAAAAGGAACTTGCCCTCCTCGGCATCGACTTCCCCCTCTTCGCTCCCGAGGAAGCGCCAAGCCAGGAAACGAAATCGCTCGCCGCCCCGCCCCGCCGCCAAATCACGCTCTCCCCCTCCGTCCGGAACGCCCTCCTCGAAGGGATGGACCGCGCCATCTGGGGCCCGAAAGGAAGCGCCCGCCCCAGCGCCATCAAAGAGCTCTACGCCAACCCTCTCCTCCTGCGAGACTTTCTCCAGATGCAGCACCAGATGATCGGAAAGACCAGCACGGCCGAGATCGTCGGCAAACCCAGCCTCAACCCCAGCTGCCCGGGTGTCCTCTACAAACACATCTGGTTCGGCGCCCTCGGCTTCAAGCCCGCGCCAAAAAAAGACCCGTGGGCCCACCCAGACATCGTCGTCGCAGTCTACCTCCGCTACGGCGACGCCGGCAAGGAAGCCGCCCCTCTCGCTGCGCAAGTGATCCGGAAATGGCGCGAAATTCTTGAAAAAAACAATTAAGGGCTCCGCCCTTAAGATCCCGCCAAAGGACTTCACCCTTTGGAAACCCATTGTTTTTATGCGCATCGCATAAAAACAAATAGGATTCTATACCGAAAAAAGTTGAAGAATCGAGAAAACCTGATTGATCGCCGAGCTTAAATGCCCTCAGAATTTCGAACAATTTCTACCACACGTTCGCAAAGCTCACTAGAGAGCACAGAGCCCACAGAGAAGGATTAAGATT
>DAIDLB010000101.1 GCA_027449725.1 Chlamydiota bacterium | reverse complement strand
TTTTTTGGAATGGTATAACTGTTTTTCTCCAGAGAGAGAGTGTGCGGCCAAGAAAAAACCCGGAAAATAATCCGAAGAAGCCAACTTCCAGGAACGAAAAGAGAGGCAGTTCGGCTATCTCCTCATGCGCTCCGTGTAGGTAACCGAAGAAGTATTTCACCGCAAAAATCGAGAGGAACAAGATGAGAGGGAGCGGGCTTCCCGGCAGTTCGATCTCTTTTTTCTCCAGGTTTACCCGGATTTTCATCGATTGGCCTAAAATCCATCCGAGCCCAAGGCCGGCGGCTAGGAAGAGGAGCCAGGCCCCTATATGGAGAGGGCCTGGGAAATGCAGGCAAAAAAACATCCAGATAAGGAAGCCGCAGGGGAGAAAAAAGAGTTTTTTCCATGCAATCGTCTGCGGTTTCAACGACTTGATGCCAATGCTGATCAGATAGGCCAAGAGCACAAAGGCCCAGACGGGAGTTTCTGACAAAATGTTTTTCATAGCTTGAATTGGGTTCGGATTTGGGCTGACGCGATGGCAAAAGCGCAAGCGACGTTCAGCGAGTTTTTTGCCCCGAGGAGCGGGATTTCAAGGAGCGCATCGGCCAGTGCAAGCGAGGCGTCGGAGACGCCGACTTCTTCATTGCCGAGAACAAGGGTAAAAGAAGGGGGAAAGAGATACTCCGCAAGGGGGATCGCGTCGTCGCTTGTGTCGAGAACGAGGATCGGCCTCGGCAGCTCTGAGAGAGGGATATTGCGTCGGCATGGGACGAGGGCGGCGGCGCCCATGGCCGTCCGTTCGACCTTCTCATTGTCGAGAAAGGGCGTTTTTTCTGAAAAATAGACCGTCCCGATCCGAAGCGCTTCCGTGGTGCGGAGGATGCTTCCGACATTGTAGGCCGAGCGGAGATTGTCGAGATAGATGGCTGCCGGAAGGTAGTCCGCTTTTGCTGTTCGGTCTCCGGTGCGAAGCGTAGGCAGCAAATTGTGCTCCTTCAGGCAACGCCCCGTCTTTTCCAGATGCCAGTGATAGCGCTCCGCGATCTCTTTCAGACCCGGATTTTCCAGCGGCGCCAGCTCCATCCAGGAGGCTAGCTGGGCGTAGTGCTCTAGATTGAGCTCCCTCGTTTCCTATGCGGCGCGGAGGAGAGCCGCGCACTTTTTATGTTGTTCTGCCGGAGCGCACTTGAAAAATTTTCGCCTGGCTGCCGGGATCATTTCTTTTGCGCAGCCAGTTTTTTCCGCCCTTCGAGATATTCTTCGAGGGGCCCTTGATAGATTTGAATTCCCTCTTCTTCCAGCCCAACGATCTTCGTCGCAAAGCCATTGATCAGGTCGCGGTCGTGAGCTGCGACGATGGCCGTTCCTTTAAATTCCTCCAGTCCCCACGCCAGGGCGGAGACGGCTTCGAGGTCGAGGTGGTTGTTCGGCTCGTCGAAGATGAGGAAGTTGGGCGCCGATAGGAGGAAAGAGGCAAGGATGAGCCGCGCAGTCTCTCCTCCGGAGAGGGCCTGGATCGACTTGAAGGCGTCGTCGCCGGAAAAGAGCATTTTCCCGAGCGCGCCGCGCACATCCTGGTCGTACATCGTCCCACACTTTTCTTTCAGCCAGTCGAAGGCGCTCACTTTGACGCTCTTGTCGATGAAGTCTTCGTGGTTTTGCGGGAAATAGGCGATCTCTACCTGGTGGCCGTAGGCAATGGTGCCGCTGTCTTGAGCGAGGACGCCGGCGAGCATTTTCAATAAAGTCGTTTTGCCGCGGCCGTTGTTTCCGATCACGGCGATCTTGTCTCCGCGGTGGATCTCAAAGGAAAAGTTCCGGACGACGGCATTATCCCCATACGCTTTACCGAGAGAGTCGATCTTGGCGACGACCTGTCCCGACTGCTTTTCCGGCGCGGAAAAGCGGATGTAGGGGCGCTGGATGTTCGATTTTTTCAGTTCGGGCGGCTGGAGGCGGTCGATCTCGCGGATACGCGACTGCACCTGGCTGGCGCGAGTTCCCGCACCGAACTTGGCGACGAATTCCTTCAGCTGCGAGATCTTCTTCTCTTTCGCCTTGTTCTCGTCTTCCGCGCGGGAGCGGACAGACGTTTTTGTGACTAGCATCGCATCGTAGTTGCCGGGATAGATGATGATCGTGTCGTAGTCGATATCGGCGATGTGGGTGGTGATCGCGTTGAGAAAGTGGCGGTCGTGGCTGACGACGACGAGCGTGCCTGTGTAGTTCTTCAAAAACCCTTCGAGCCAGGAGATCGACTCGAGATCGAGGTGGTTGGTCGGCTCGTCGAGGAGGAGAGCTTGCGGATGGCCGAAGAGGGCCTGGCAGAGCATGACGCGAAACTGCCTGTCCGTCGGGATCTCCGACATCTTCTTCGAGTGGAGATCTTCGGGCAGCCCCATACCGCTTAGCAGTATGGCCGCATCCGCTTCGGCGCTGTAGCCGTCTTCTTCGGCGATAACCTCTTCAAGCTCTCCGAGGCGCATGCCGATCTCGTCGGTCATCTCCTGTTCATACAGCCGGTTTTGCTCTTCCATCGCCTTCCAGAGGCGGGCGTTGCCCATGACGACGGTGTTGAGGACTGTGTAGTCGGCAAACTCTTCGATCTTTTGTTTGAGGAAACCTACCTTCGGCGGCAGGGCGACGGAGCCGGAGGTAGACGACTCGATCCCCATGACGATCTTGAGCAAGGTCGATTTGCCGGAGCCGTTTGGCCCCGTGAGGCCGTAGCGGCACCCTTCATTAAAAGTAACGGTTACGTCTTCGAACAGGGTCCGTCCGCCGACGCGCTTGGTGATGGCTTGTAAAGTAATCATTGAATGTCTGTCTTTTGCTATGGCATTTTATCAGAAAGAGGTTCTCTATTAAAAGGAAATTATGCACTTCGAGGAAGCAGAGGCCCGATTTTTAAGGCACCTTCGGCTTGTCAAGGGAGCCTCCGACCATACGCTCCGCGCCTACGCGCAGGATTTGGGCGGCTTTGCCCTCTTCCACCGAGAGGAAGGAAAGGAATTTTTTCTATCCGCTGTTACAAAGAGGTCCGTCCGCCGCTACCTGGCCCATCTGCATGAGGGGGGAGCGAGCGTCAAGACGGTTCAAAGGAGGCTATCCGCCCTGCGGAGCCTCTTTCGCTTCGCCATCCAGGAAAAATTTGTGGTTGAAAGCCCGCTCGATGAGATTGAAAGCCCCAAAAAAGTGCGCAAACTGCCCGTCAGCATCGGCTATGCCCAAGTCGAGCAGCTTCTCGCCCAGCCCGACCTAACTACCTACCTCGGCCTTCGCGACCGCGCGATCATGGAGCTGCTCTACAGCTCAGGGCTCCGCCTGAGCGAGATCGTAGGTCTGAACCGCCTTGACTTCGACGAGAGGAACCTGACCCTTTTGATCTTCGGAAAAGGGAAAAAACAGAGGGAAGCGCCCATCACGGAAACGGCGGCGGCGTGGATCTCGAAATACCTCCACAGCCCCGAGAGAAATGAAATAGATCCCAAGGCGATTTTCCTAAACCGGTGGGGCAAGAGGCTTTCAGCCCGCTCCGTCGACCGGAATTTCGCCGCCTACCTTAAGTCAAGCGGCCTCTCCGAGCGGATTACCCCTCACACGATACGGCACACGATCGCAACGCACTGGCTGGAAAACGGGATGGACCTCAAGACGATCCAACTCCTCCTCGGCCACTCTTCTTTGGCTACTACGACGATCTACACGCATGTCTCGACGAAGCTCAAGCGCGAAGTCTATGACCGCGCTCACCCCAGGGCGAAGTAGGAACTTGAGTTAATAAGTAAACCTTGCCAGCAGGCGCTTTCGCAAAGCTTCGCGGAGGATGGGATCGGCTTTATCGGGCGAACCGACATCAAAGGGAGGATCGGGATCGTACTCTATGCCGAGTTGCAGAGAATGGGCTACGGGCTCTCCCGCAATTTTTGCTGTAAGATAAAGCGCCATATCGATTCCGGCTGAAACGCCTGCTGCGGTAATGATTTTTCCATCTTCAACGATTCTCTCCCGAGTGGGCAGAGCGTTCCATTTGCTGAGTAGATCTACAGTCACCCAATGGCTAGTCGCGCGATGACCTGACAAAATTCCCGCTGCACCCAGAATTAAGCTTCCGGTGCAAACCGATGTCGTCCAAGTCGTCGTTGCATGGATCGAACGAACCCATTCCAGTATGTCGGGATGGTCGCTGAGAGTGGTTGCGTTGCCGCCTCCTGGGATGAGCAGGAGATCGGCCTTCCGCACATCTGTCAGGGAATGGTCCGCCGTCAGGAGCAATTCGGAATCGGTGCGAATGGGACCTTTTTGCCTAGCGACCCGAAATACGGATGCTCCCGGGATTCGACTTAGTATTTCGTGAGGGCCGATGGCATCGAGCGCCGTCATCTGATCGTAGAAAAGAAATGCGATGTTCATATGCTTCTGTTTTCAGCATTCCACGCTTCGAAATCGACGCGCCCTTTTGTGATTTCAAAAATGCGCTGGGCCGTGAAGCGGTGAGGTTTTGAGAGATTTTCGGATATACGGTATATGGTTGACGTAGCAATTCCGGAAATTTCAGAAAATTTTTCTAGAGTCATGCGCTCTTCGTCCAAGTATTTGCGTAGAGGATTTTCCTTTTTTTTTCATTTTTTCCTTGTTGAAATCTTTACTACTAAGACACGATATTAGCATCGAAAAAGCGGAAAGGCAACGAGGAAGAGCTGTGGAGCTTGATAAGACTTCAAGATATTTGATTGAAGAGGCAGTTGCAAAACCCCTTCTTCGT
>DAIDLB010000100.1 GCA_027449725.1 Chlamydiota bacterium | reverse complement strand
ACGCCTCAGCCCTGCGATATACCGAAATAACTATCCGAAAATCTCTCTGGCCCGTTTGAGCCAATGCTCCTTGCCGATCGTCGTATCTCCTCCATGGCCCGGCACAACGTGAATGTCAGGAGAAAGCTGCGAGAGCCGCTCCAGGGAACTCCACATCTTCAGGGGCTCTGCTGTCGGAAGGCTCAAGCTGCCGATGCTCCCCTCGAACAGGGTATCTCCGGAGAAAAGAAGGTTCTTGTCCTGGATGAAAAAGCAGACGCTGCCGGGAGAGTGGCCTGGCGTATGGATCACCTCGAGCATCTGCTCGCCAACAAAGACCCGGTCGCCATCCTGGATAAAATTGTCGGGATGGACGCCTCGGATGGGGAAAAAGAGGGGGATCCCATCCGATCCCGGATGCTCCAGGTTTGGCGCATCGAGCGGATGGACATAAATCTCAGCGCCCGTCTTCTGGAGCAGGAGATGCGCATCGGCGATATGATCCCAATGGGAGTGAGTAAGGAGAATTTTTTTTATTTTGACGCCGAGCTCTTCAGCCCGCGCTAAAATCATTGAAGCCGATCCGGACGAGGGGTCGATGACCGCAGCCACTTTTTTTTGAGGGCAGGCAAAGAGGATCGCGTTGGTCTCTAGAGGACCGGATGGAAATTTTAGAAAATGCATTGCACCGGAGAGGATTTGAACCTCTGACCACCCGGTTCGTAGCCGGGTACTCTATCCGCTGAGCTACCGGTGCGGAAAAACCAGACCATCATCTCTAAGGGAACGCTTTTTCCACAAGGGATAAAAATTTCTTCCATCCCTTCCTTCGCGGCAATTCGAGGAGGGCGAGGAGATCTGCTCCCGTCAAGCGAATGAGCCTCTCATTGGCGGAAACCTCCGGAAATAGGGGAGGTTCCTCGAGAGAAAGTTTGAAAGGCGGGATACACTCAAGATAGCGGTAGCCGTGGATAAAGTCCCTGCCCGAAAAGGGGGCGGCGAATTCCGTTTCAATCAGGCTCTTCCAGTCGCGGTCATTCCTGTGGCCCCATTTCTCCGTCTTCCGGAGCATTTCTTCTTTGGTCCGGACCCAGCTGAAATGGTGGAACATCGGCTGTCTATCGCCGCCCACCACCCGCCTCCGCTTTGGATGCGGGAGGAGATCGTAGATGGCGTTCCTCTCTTCTTCATGGAGGAGGAGCGAGAGGTCGAGGGAACCTCTATGCGCGAGCACAATTGAATCTTCCCATTCTTCGGCGCGGTAAGCGGGCTCTCTGAAATACCAGTAGTTTGCCAATTTTTGCACCGTGTGTTGGGCATAGTCGCCCTCATTGAGCCAAGCCAAAAATTTTTCCCCCTCAGGCACTTCGTCAGCGTCGAGAAAAAGGACCCTTTCGATTTCATCGGATAGGAACCGGCAGGCGACGGCGCGAGACGCGCTATGCCAGAAGTGGGCAGGCGAAATTTTGCGGAAGACTTTGGCGGAAATTTCCTTTGGAATGAACGGATATTCGATGAAGCGGCAATCGGGAAAGGAGCGGTAGATCTGTTCGAGAAGCGAGCGGTTTTCCTCGGCTCCGTCATGGAAATGGTCGCAGACAGGAATGAGGATCTGCTTCGAAAAAACGCGGCACTCTTCAATGCAGGCGCGCAAAAACCTGGCTTCATTGGTGCAAAAGTTGATGACGGTTGCAAGAGGCGGTTTTGTCATAAGACAAGAAATGATAGCTGAAGGTGATTTAATTTAGCGAATCGAATAGGCTGAAAATATGAACATCGTCATTCTCGG
>DAIDLB010000099.1 GCA_027449725.1 Chlamydiota bacterium | reverse complement strand
CGAAGACGTTTGTCGCCGTATAATGGGGCATAGCGCCAAAAGGCTGCACGAACTACTCCCGGACGAATGGGCTAAGGCTCAAGCTGCCTTGTAAACTAATCCTGTAGATCTTTCAAAGATGGGTTTATTTCCCGCTTACGTATGTGTTCAACAACCCCTTCCGCTACCAAGACCCGACAGGTGAAAGCGTTGGAGGCTGGCTGCTTGGGATGGGTGAGATCATTCTTGGCGGAACCCTGATTGTCACTGGAGGCGTTTTAGAAATAGCTACTTTGGGTGGATACACCATTGGTTTTGGCGTACAAGTCGGAGCCGGAATGGCCTTAATAACCGATGGACTTGTTCGTACTTCTTATGAAGCTCGTGATATCTCATTCACATCAAAATCGGGTTCCGGATATAACTTCAATGATCTCTTTAAATCGGGGAGTGTTGATCCGAGCTTGCCAGCAAATCCAGATGACCTCTTGAAGCGCCCGGGGTGGAAGGAAATTACTCATCCGGACGCTGGTAAAAATGGACATAGGACGTTTGAAAATGAAAAAACAGGTGAAAAGCTAAGACACGATAAAGGAAAGCCTTGGGAAACAGGTCATAAAGCTCATGACCATTATCACCGCCCAAATCCCAATGCAACAGGTAGGCATGATGAATATTTGGATGGAGAGGGGAAACCAACAAGAGATCAAAGCGATCCATCTCATATTTATTCTCCTAAGGGGGTATGGTGGAATTAGTTGTGCTTAAAAAATATCTTCATGAATTTCATGACGGCGCTCTTCTCGCTATTGAGCACAGAGAACAAGACTATATTTTTTCTTTAGAAAGTGCAGAAATGGATTATTCGGATATGAAAGATAACCTCGCACTATCTGAACGAGGAACCATCAAAGGGAAATTACACCTGGAAGACGTCCAATCTGTAAAGATCAACGAATTAATATTTCAAGACGAACTAAAAATGAAATATGACTACGGATCAATTTTTGATCTTATCATTCAAGAAAATACAGTTGAATTGCAAATTAGTTGGAGAAACGCACCAAAAAAACCTTATGTCAATGATTTTTCTACGATTGTTATAAATGCTACGAGCATTTGGTGGGAAAATATCCCAGATTTATTAGACCCATTTTGGTAGTAACTTAATTTACGAAGCCTTCTGAAAGTGTTTGACTGTTTGGATATGGCTTGGACGCATCCTCAGAAAAAAACAAGAGGTGGAAGAACCCCCTGATTTTCTGGAAAATACGGAGGTATATGCGCCTGACAGACCTTTGCCAAATACGCCAAATGGGGTGCCTATTCCTGATTCAGATGTCCCGCATACGCAACTTGGAGTCAGAGGAAGTAAAAGAAGGCCTGGTGAAGTATATCCGCAAGCCAGAGAATTTGGGGGAAATGCAAAGCCAATCAAAAGCATAGATTTTTCAGATCATAATGAACCTCAGATTCATCCGAATCCTCATGAACATATTTATGAAACGAATCCGACAGGAGGGACTCCAAAAAGAGGAGATCCGAGACCGCTTGAAAACTGGAAATATTGATGTTTAAACCGAAATATCGTCTTTTAATCACCAAGAAAAGCTTTCCTTTGGACGAGTTTTCTTGCCTTGGAACTCAACTAGTTTCAATTGTTAGCTTTTTGAAAGAATTGCTTTCTGAACATGTGTGGTACAGGGCTAGTGTTGACGCTATAGGCAACGGCTCTCGCGAATTCAACGCTAATGACTTCAAATTAACTCGAATTGGGACTGATCAAGAAATCACAAAGTATTGCTCCGAAATTGATCAGTTCATTTGGGGCGTTTTTTTGTGTATTAACAGCAATATTCCATCTGAGAGCATCCAAGAAATTGAAGTAGAAGCAGAAGACAAACCGTTTCGACCTATAGCTTGTGATGGTATTATTTTGGAAATACGCGCATTTGACACTTCTTTTTTTACGATATATTCAGAAGACGAGAATATTATTAATTCGCTGTCCGAGAAATTTACGTTTTCTGAAAAAATGCACTCTGAAGAGAACAAGTGACTACCAGAGACTTTCCATTATTTGGTCCATAATTGCCCCCTTCCCGACCGTTCGACATTCCGCGATCCGTAAGATTTGCCAGTAAATAAATTTTTTGATATCTTCGAGCGAACCATTATGCAATTTGCTCCGGCAAAGCTCCTTCTCAAATCGGGAGATGTATTTCAGGGACTCTCCCCCGCCTGGCAAAAAGAGCCATTTTTCGGCGAAGCCGTTTTTACCACAGGGATGACCGGCTATGTCGAATCGCTGACCGACCCATCCTATGCCGGCCAGATCCTCGTCTTCACCTTTCCCCTCATCGGCAACTACGGCGTGCCTCCCCGCGCCTCTTGGGAATCGGAGAAGATTCAGGCCGCAGGCGTCGTAGTCAGCGACATCAGCCTCACGGCCAGCCATTGGGACTCCGAGTCACCCCTCCTCGCCTGGCTAGAAAGAGAGCGGATCCCCCTTCTCACAGGAGCCGATACAAGGGCCATTGCCAAGACGCTCCGGAAGCAGGGCGTCGCCCTCGGCGCAATCTGCCCGGCCGGCGCCCGCCCGCGCCGCTTCCCCGACCCCAACCAGGGACACCTGGTCAAACAAGTGAGCCTTCCCGCGAGGCAAGAATACGGCTCGGGGCGAAAGACGATCCTTGCCGTCGATTGCGGGATGAAGGAAAACATCCTCCGCCACCTGCTGAAGTATCCGGTAAAAGTCGTCCGCGTTCCGTATGACTACGACTACAGCGAAGAAGAGTATGACGGCCTCTTTCTTTCGAACGGGCCCGGTGATCCGACAGTATGCAAAGAGACCATCGCCATACTGCAGCGCGCGATGAAGAGAAAAAACCCGATTTTCGGCATCTGCCTCGGCGCGCAGATCCTGTCTCTCGCCATCGGCGCCAGGACCTATAAGCTCAAGTTCGGCCACCGGGGGCAAAACCACCCGTGCAAAGACCTTGAGAGGGACCGGTGCATCCTCACCTCGCAAAACCACGGCTATGCAATCGAGGAGAAATCGATCCCCAAAGACTGGAAGGTCCTCTTTTCAAGCCTCAATGACGGCTCTGTCGAAGGGATCGTCCATAAGACGATGCCCTGGTTTGCCGTCCAGTTCCACCCCGAGAGCAATCCCGGACCGACCGATGCCGCCTATCTGTTCGACCGGTTCTACGAGGAGGTCAAGAAATCATGAGCCGTTGGAAAGGGAAAAAAGTGCTGCTCCTCGGATCGGGCGGCATCCGGATCGGTCAGGCGGGAGAATTCGATTATTCCGGCTCCCAGGCGATCAAAGCCTTCAAGCAAGAAGGGCTCCGGGTCATCCTCATCAACCCGAACATCGCCACCGTCCAGACCGATTTCAACATGGCCGATGACGTCTACTTCCAGCCGCTCGACGCCGACACCATCGCGAAGATCATCGCCAAAGAAGACCCCGACTGCATCGCGCTCAGCTTCGGCGGCCAGACCGCCCTCAATGCCGGACTGGAACTGGAAAAAAGAGGCGTATTGCGCAAGCACCGGGTCGAGGTGCTGGGAACCCCCGTCGAATCGATCCGGCTGACCGAAGACCGGGAGCTCTTTAAACGGAAGCTGGCGGAAGCGGAGATTAAAACTCCGCTCAGCTATGCAGTCGAGTCGGTCGGCGATGCGCTCGAAGCTGCTGGAAAAATCGGCTACCCGATCATGCTCCGCGCCGG
Organism: Chlamydiota bacterium; assembly: GCA_027449725.1. Classification (GTDB taxonomy): domain Bacteria; phylum Chlamydiota; class Chlamydiia; order Chlamydiales; family SM23-39; genus JAKBAE01. The sequence continues at coordinate 6,371 of DAIDLB010000099.1, read as the reverse complement.
CTTTTCCCTCGGCGGCATGGGGTCGGGAAGGATCGAGACGCCTGAAGAACTGAAGGGCAGGGCGAGAGAAGCGCTCCACGGCTCGCCGCAGATCCTCATCGAAGAATATCTCTTCGGCTGGAAGGAGATTGAATACGAGGTGGTCAGAGACTGTAAAGAGCAGTCGCTGACGATCTGCAACATGGAAAACTTCGACCCGATGGGAATCCATACGGGAGAGAGCATCGTCATCGCCCCTTCGCAGACGCTCAATAATTCGGAGTACCATCTCCTCCGCTCCGTCTCGATTGCCTGCGCTCACCTCTTCCGGATCCAGGGGGAATGCAACGTCCAGTTCGCCCTCGACCCGAAGACGGGCGATTACCGCGTCATCGAGATGAACGCGCGCCTCTCCAGGTCCAGCGCCCTCGCCTCTAAAGCGACCGGCTATCCGCTCGCCTTCGTCGCGGCAAGGCTCGCCCTGGGCTATTCGCTCGATGAGATCGAGAACGCCATCACGAAGAAAACAACAGCCTTTTTCGAGCCGGCCCTCGACTATGTGGTCGTAAAGATCCCCCGCTGGGACATCAAAAAGCTCAAGAGCGCAGACCGGACGATCGGCTCGGAGATGAAGAGCGTAGGCGAGATCATGGCGATCGGCCGCACCTTCCCGGAAGCACTCCAAAAAGGGGTCCGGATGCTCGCGATTGGAGCCTCCGGCCTGAACCTGCCCGTCGAAGACCCTGAGCTCGAGATCCGCAGGCCTACCGACCGGAGGCTCTTTGCCCTCTATCACTTTTTCAAAAAAGGGGGCAGCGTGGAGGCGGCGCACGGCCTCTCGCAGATCGACCCGTGGTTTCTCTCCCACGTCAAAAACATCGCCCTCTTTGAACACAGGCTCAAAGGCCAAAAATGGTCCGGCGCGCTCTTAAGGGAAGCGAAAATGCTCGGCTTTTCCGACCTCGCCATCGGCAAGATCGTGGGAAAAAGCGAAGAGACTGTGCGCGCCTTCCGGAAAAAACAGGGCATCGTCCCCTTTGTCAAACAGATCGACACGCTGGCCGGGGAATTCGACGCCAGGACAAACTACCTCTATACGACCTATTGGGCAGAGGAGCACGACGTCCTCCCCTCGAGAAAAAAACCGGCCATCGTCCTCGGCTCCGGACCGTATTGCATCGGCTCGTCCGTCGAGTTCGACTGGTGCGCCGTCAATGCCGCAAGGACGCTCCGCCGCCGCAAGATCGAAACGGTGATGATCAACTCGAACCCCGAGACAGTCTCGACCGACTTCGACGAGTCGGACCGCCTCTACTTTGAAGAGATCACGCTTGAGCGGGTCCTCGACATCGCCGACTTTGAACATCCGCGGGGCGTCTTGGTCTCCTTCGGAGGACAGACCGCGAATAATCTCGCCTTGCCGCTCTCTAAAAACAAGGTGAAGATCATCGGCGCGCCGGCCGCTTCGATCGACATGGCGGAAAACCGCGACTCGTTTTCAACTCTCCTCCACAATCTCGGCATCGACCAGCCGCCCTGGGAAGCCGCGACAAGCCTTGCCTCCGCACGCGCATTCGCAGACAAGATCGGCTACCCGGTCTTGATCCGCCCCTCTTACGTCCTCTCGGGTGCGGCGATGAACGTCGTCTTCGACGAAGAAGGGCTGGAAAAGTATTTGCGCGAAGCAGCCATCGTCTCTCCCGACCATCCGACCGTCGTCTCCAAATTCATCGACAACGCCAAAGAGCTTGAGATCGACGGCGTCGCAGAGGGGGGAAAGATCCTCATCCAAGCGATCTCGGAGCATATTGAAAACGCCGGCGTCCACTCTGGCGACGCGACGATTGTCCTGCCCCCGCAGCGCCTCTATCTCGAGACGATCCGACGGGCAAAAAAAATCTCGGCCTCGATCGTCCGGGCGCTCTCGTTAAGCGGCCCATTCAATATCCAGTTCATCGCCAAAGATAACGCGCTCCAGGTCATCGAATGCAACGTCCGCGCGTCGCGCTCGTTCCCGTTTGTCTCAAAGATCACGGGACATAACTTTGTCGAGATCGCAACGGAGGCTCTTTTCGGCCTCTATAAGCCGGGATTTTTCGAGACGCTCGAGCTCGACTGGGTCGGCGTCAAGACGCCCCAATTTTCCTATCGGCGCCTCAAGGGGGCCGATCCGGTGGCCCATGTCGAGATGGCGTCGACCGGCGAGGTCGCTACGATCGGAGACCAGTTCTTCGACGCTTTCTTCACCTCCTGGCTCTCCACCGAACAGTCGATCCGCGGGAAGCGGCTGCTGGTGAGCGCAACGCTTGAGCACAGGCTCAAGCTGATCGAGCCCTTAAAGCGCCTTGAAGAACTGGGGTGGGATCTCTTTGCAACGGAAGGGACGCACGATTATCTCGCCAAGCAGGGCGTTGGATCCGCCTGCGTCTACAAAGTGGGAGAGGGGTTCGAGCCGAACGTATCGACTCTCATCTCGAAACAGGATGTCGATCTGATCGTCAATATCCCGAAAAACAGTTCGTCTAAGCTGACGGAAGGGTTTAAGATTCGGCGTCTCGCCATCGACCACCACATTCCGCTCGTCACCAATCCGCAGCTTGCCGCCGTGATGCTCCACTGCCTCGCCGAGATCGACCTCGATAAACTCGAGGTCAAATCCTGGCGCGAAATCCAGAGACTCGTTTAAGCCTTCAGATTGTTGTTGATTGTTTGCATCGTACCGGCATATCCCGTGTTGGTGTCGAGCAGGGTTGCTGTGAACGTATTGTCCACAAGCTCCACCCAGTCAGATGTTTGCTGCATCTCGGTGCCAACAGCGGCTGTTTGCTGGGACAGAGGATTGGTCAGAGCATTCAAGTCGCTGTCAATCTCGCCGCCCTGCGTAGAAAATCCGCCTGCATTCGGATTGTCGGGATTCACAGGCTGGGGCTGAAACGCGTTGAAAGACTCGTTTAAGCCGATGGAATTTGAATCATGGGAATTCCCGTTCGCATCCGTATACCCATACGCCTGGTCGCCAATCGTCAGAGGAACAAGGGTTCCCTCAGGTTCTTGGCCGGTATGAAAAGTGGCGCTGCCCTCGATATCATCCACCTCCACGTAGGTTCCGTCATCCGCTATCATGAAGACAGTGCCATTGTCGTCTTTATAAAGAGGATAGGCCTCTCCATTCGATAGAACCATCGCCTGCTGGTTATAGATTGAATCGAACTGCGTATCGATCAGTTCATGCGTCTTATCGTCAAAGGGCGTTGCGTCCATTTGCGTTTTAAGACTTGCCAAATCGTCCATCCACTGTTGCGCGTCCTCAGCGGTCTCAAACCCGCCATTCTCCATCGCATCATCCCATTCGGTGATCAGCGCGTTCAATTCATCCGTCTCCTTGGCCAATTCATTGGAGAGAGTGCCGTAAGCGTCCATGCTGTTCATCCCGGCCGCATCAAGAAGAAGTAAAAGGACCATAAGCGCAACATAAACGTTATCATCCGATTTATTGAGCATCTCGGCTCTGAGATCCATTTTAGCGACCTCAATAGAGCTGACCGTAGCTGGATCCGTCATATAACCGTACCATTCAGCGTCAATGCTCGCTTGGGTTGGGGGATTGCCGCTATCAATATCGGCCTGCAGTTCTTTTTGCTCGGAATCCGCTTCAGCTCTGACAGCCACGGAAACTTCATCGTCTCCGGGAAAAAGAGCGTCTATTTGATCTTCAGCGGCTTGAGTAGTCATGCCGGATACAACCATCTGTTCCATAGTGATATCGACGCATTCCGCAATCAGGGTCTTGGAGCCATTGCCGATCGCTAAAAGCCCCTCTGCAAGGGCGTTGTCCGGCCCGTCAAAATAACCGGCTTCCGCGAGGTTGGATGTATAAAGAAGGAAGACTTCGGCTCCATTGGTATTGGAAGGGTTTTTCTCCAGCCAATCCAGCCACAAATAGGACTTTGATAAAACGTCGCTCCCCGACGTGCTGCCCGGCTCGAACATCTGGCCCGGCGCACTCGGATCATACGGAGGCATAGTGTCATTATCTGTACTCATCGGGATTTCATTTACAGGGGGATTTTCGGCTTCAAATTGATTGATGCCGTCAATTGTAGAATCGTCCGTGATGAAGGCTGCCCATTCGGCTTCGATATCGTCTTGGGAGAGATCGTCTTGAGTCATGTCGGGATTCTCGCGATAGAACGTGTCAGCTTCCGAACGCGCTTCGTTCGTAATCGGATCTCCTGGAGGCCAATCAGGAAATAATCCTTCAATTGTAAGGGCTGCTTCCAGAGAACTTTGACCGCTAAGGATCAATTCCTCCATTGTAATGTCTACGCATTCATCAATAAGCGACTTGCCGTTAGGACCTTGAATGGCTACAAGTTCCGTTGCAAATTGATTGAATGCTTCGGAGTTATAGGAATAAGGGCTGTTTGGTTCATGCGCTACGGCGCATACGCTGGATAAAAAAAGGAGAAACATTTCGGCATCATTCGTACTATGGCTCGGATCTGTTTTCATCCAATCGAGAGCAATATAGGTTTTGCTGTAAACGTCATTGCCAAAATAGACCTTAGGATCGGACAGTACATTTGGTGCGGTTGAGTCAAATGGCGGCATCGGCTGATCGGGATTCATTGGAAGGGTACTCTGCGTCGTTGCCACCGGTGCGGCGGTCGTCTCCGTAAAAGAACTGGACACTGAGTTATCAACTTTCATGCTTTATTCCCTTCCTTTAGGCTATTTGTTGTTATTATTTGCTCTACCAGACTTCCCTGTAACTACTATTATACATTAAGTTATATTAAATTTTCTACAATTTTCTCGTTAATTTAAAGGTTTTATTAAACGCCTAACCTTCAATGAGTTGCAAATTTTTATCAACAACACCTAAACCTATATTTCGTATGTGACTTATAATCAATAATATAAAGAGTGGCGGATGAGAGCCGCCTTTAAGAATCACCTAAAAATACGCACAAAGCGCCTGCAGGCGGGCCACTCAACTGCCTCCCCAGGATTGACCTCGACAGGCTCGAGGTCAAATCCAGACAGGAGATCCAGAGACTCGTTTAAGCCCTCAGGTTGCTGTTGATTGTTTTCATCGTGCCGGCATATCCCGTGTTGGTATCAAGCAGAGTTGAAGTGAATGTATTATCCACAAGTTCTACCCAGTCAGCGGTTTGCTGCATCTCGGCGCCGACAGCGGATGTTTGCTGGGACAGAGGATTGCTCAGGGCGTTTAGGCTGGAGTCTACATCTCCCCCCTCCAAAGGAAATCCGCCTGTAGCGGAGTTGTTGGGATTGATCTCTTTTGGCTGGTAGAGATTCATGGTTGCTTGCACCTGGTCAGAAGAGCCATACTTTACGGAAGTCGTCGTGTGCCCGTTATTATAAAAACTGTAGTTCACATAGCGATAGCTGCCACCCTGGTAGGCCTGATCGCTCAAAGTAACTTTAGTAGTATTGGCAGGAGGATTTAAGAAAACTGTATTCCCCGAGTTGTCAAGATAGTATTGGTCTCCCTTAAAATTAGGGTCGTTCGATGTGTAGACGGTTGCGCCCGGAGGGGCTTTTCCGCTGGCGCTAACGACGAATGTATCATGGGTGCCGTTCGCGTTCGCTCCTATAGAAGCATAGTAATAATTATCGTATTCGACTCCATTGATTCCAGAAACTGTTGAAGTTGGATTTGACCTCCCGCTGACCACGTTTCCGCTTTTATCGGTCAAGCCGCCTTTTGCGGAAGGATCGTCTGTCCAATAGAGGGGTTTATAGCTAGTTCCTTTGTCGGAGTCGACCTTTTGGGGAGGGTTGCTCCCTTCGATATAGTAGTTCCCGTCTTTATAATACGCAGTCGTGCCATTGTCCTTCTTACTGTTTTCAACTTCATAAAGCGGATAGCCGTTTGCATCCACGGCCTGGCCGCTTGCATTGACCGGATTGCCCTCATTATCCTGATAGCCGGCGTAGGTCGGGGTCAGGGCCGGCTGGTCATAGATCTTAGTGAACTGATCGTCAATCAACGCATGCGTTTTCTCGTCAAAAGGCGTCGCATCCATATCATTTTTGAGAGATTGCAGATCATCCATCCACTGCTGTGCGTCAGCAGCAGTCTTAAACCCGCCATGGTCCATCGCATCACTCCATTTCGTGATCAGCGCATTTAATTCATCCGTCTCCTTGGCCAATTCATTGGAAAGGGTGCCGTAAGCGTCCATGCTGTTCATCCCGGCCGCGTCGAGAAGAAGCAAAAGGACCGGTAAAGCAACCATTTTTCTGTAAATTCACTTTTCTTCCTCTCTTCCCCCGCCTAGTTATTCGTCTCTTGAGCCCCGATTTAGCAGCGGACTCATGTCTAAATATTGCTTTCCAGTTATCCACTCCTCGTGGATTTCGAT
>DAIDLB010000098.1 GCA_027449725.1 Chlamydiota bacterium | reverse complement strand
GTCCAAATCCAAGTTTTGGGCCGATTGTGGTATATCTCAACGAAGTCTCTTTATTGGGATATACCGCGCACGGAATTTTTGTGTAAAGTCGGGTTCCATTTTGCCATAATGGAGGCATGAAGACGCTTATCATTGGATTTTCCATTAGCGGAAAGGCCAGCGCGGATCTTTTGCACGCCCAAGGCAAAGAAGTCATTGCGGTCGATCGCAAGGCAATGGACGGTGCGCTGGGCGAGGATGCGGAAATTGCCTGGGAAGAGATTGAGCGGGTTATTTTATCTCCGGGAGTGTCTCCCAAACATCGGCATGTAGAAGAAGCGAAAAGGCGCGCCATTGAAGTGGTCGGCGAGACGGAGTTGGCTTGCCGCTATTTGAAGAACAGGATGATCGGGATCACGGGGACAAATGGCAAGACGACGGCTGCTCTTTTGACGACCCACATCTTGCGGGAAGCGGGGTTGAAGGCCCGGGCTCTCGGCAATATCGGCGAGAGTTTGAGCGGGTATGCGATCAGTCCTGACGAAGAAGAGATTTTAGTCGTCGAGCTCAGTTCCTTTCAGCTTGAGACAATGGAGAGCCGGCGCTTGGATGTGGCCGTCTGTTTAAACATCACTCCCGACCACCTCGACCGCTATGACTCGATGCGAGATTACGCGCTGGCGAAGTGCCGGATCGAGGATTGCCTGAAAGAGGGCGGCGAGATGTTTGTTTCCAAGAAGGTGCTGGAAGAATATGGCGCGCTCCTGAAAAATGCTGTTTCCTTTGAGACCATCCCATCTCCTGTAGCTTTGATTTCTTCCATGCGCTATATCCAATTGGGGCTGCCCGAATTTCCGAACATCCAGGCCGTCTATCCGCTCTGCCGCCGCTTTGGCGTGAGCGACGAGGCGTTTTTGCGTGGGTTGCAGACCTTTCGGAAGCCCGGGCACCGGATCGAATATCTGGGAGAGCAGGGGGGAATTGCATTTTATAACGATAGTAAGGCGACGAATATCGATGCTGTCCTGTATGCTGTCTCTTTACTGGATGGACCGATCACGCTTTTGGCCGGCGGCGTGGACAAAGGCGCCTCTTACAGTCCCTGGATAGCGGCGTTCGGCTCCAAGGTTGTGCGGATTGTGGCGTTTGGCCGGGCCGCACCCAAGCTGGAGGCGGAGTTGGCGGATGCATTTGCCTTCGTCCGCAAGGAGACGCTGGAAGAAGCGCTGATTGCTGCCGTGCGGATGGCTGAGCTACCGATGAATATTGTGCTCTCGCCGGGTTGTTCGAGTTTCGATGCGTTTCGAAACTACGAACACCGCGGTAACGAGTTTAGAAGAATGGTTGAGGAGAAAGTATGGATCGAAGAAAAACGATCTTGATCGCAGTGCTAGTCAATGTTGGCCTCTTGGCGTTGCTCTTTATCATGGCTCTTCATCAGGAAGAGGAGCCTGCAAGGATAGGGGAGCCGCTCGCTCAGGAGCGGGGACCCCTGTTCCCCGATTTTCAAATCGAAGAGCCGGCTCCTCTCGCCGTTTTAGAGGAGAGCGTCCCTCTGCCGATCGAGATCCCGGTGCAGCAGTATCAGCTTCCCCCTCTTGTGGCGGCGCCGCCTTCTCCGCCTGTCGAGCCGGCAGCACCCAAGACTTTGGCTGAAGTGACGGTCAAGAAAGGCGATACGCTGGAAAAGATCGCCCGCCTCAACCAAACGAGCGTGGAAGAGATCATCCGGATCAATCAGCTCTCCAGCAGCTTTCTTCGTATCGGCCAGGTGATCAAACTTCCTGCAGAAAAACACGTGGCGCAAAAGCCCCTTCCTGCTGAGAAACGGCCGCTTGAAAACAGCCAGATGGAGTACTACACGGTGAAGGTCGGCGACAACCCGTGGACGATTGCGATGAAGCACCATTTGAAGGTCGACGAGCTGCTTAAGTTGAACGCACTCAATGAAGAGAAGGCGCGCCGTCTCAAACCGGGAGACCGGTTAAGGATCCGATGAACCGCGCTGCGTTCGGGCTGATCGTCTCCGTCTCGCTCCTCTTTGCGGTGGGGCTCGTAATGGTGTTCAACACGACGGCGGCGGAGATCATCGACCGCTCGCTCAATGTGAGCACACATACGGCCCTCCTCAAGCAGGCGGCCTATGGGGCCATCGGGATCGCCGCCGGGATTATCTCCTATTTTTATGGCGCCCGGAGGATTTTGAGGTGCAGCGCGCCCCTTTTGATCGCGGTCACGGTCCTTTTAATCTGCGTCTTTATTCCGGGAATTGGACAGACCCTCAACGGCGCGAGGCGCTGGATCGGCTTTGCGGGTTTTACATTCCAGCCGTCGGAGTGCGCAAAAATCCTCGTCCCTCTCTGTTTCATCCGGTGGGCGGTATCCGAAAAAGACACCTCATTTTGGCGGTTTGCCAAATTTCTGGGGCTATTGGGCATTCCGGTGGCGCTGATTTTTTTTGAGCCGGACAACGGAACAACGGTCATTATCCTCGCTTCTCTGACTGTCCTCTTTTGGCTGGCCAGGATCCGCTGGACCTATTGGGTCCTTCCCCTTTTGGCCGTTGTTCTCATCGGGGGTGCGGCGGCATCGCGCATGCCCCACGTGCCCGACCGGATCCGGATCTATCTCAATCCGGAGCTTGACCTCAGGGGCAAAGGCCACCAGCCGCATCAGGCCAAAATCGCCGCCGGATCGGGGCAGCTTTTTGGCCGGGGACTTGGAGAGAGCCTGCAGAAACTCAACTATCTGCCCGAAGCGAGGAGCGACTATATCGCGGCTATCTTTGCAGAAGAGTGCGGCTTTATCGGGATCCTCGCAATGATCGCTCTCTATATGACGTTTGCGTTTTCCGGTTTTAGCATTGCGATGCGCTGCAAAAACCGGGAGGGGTTTCTTTGCGCAGCCTTCCTGACCTTTCTCATCGCCTTTCAGGCTTTTTTGAATCTCGGCGTCGTCTCCGGACTATTGCCGAGCAAGGGGATGACGCTCCCGTTCTTTTCGCAGGGAGGAAGCTCTCTCATCATGAATATTGTAGCGCTCTTTTTGCTCCTGGATCTATCAAGAGGGGAAAGAGCTGTTGAACCCCTCTAGCGTATCTCCCAATAGCAGTTGACGGGCTTCTGAGGTTTTGGCGTATAGCCAAAACGGTTGATGACAACTTCTGTCAACCTTTCGGTTTCCGGACAGAGGGCCCAGAGCGAACTCGTCTTTTCTTCGCATTGAAGAAATGCGTGCAACAGAGGGGCTGGATTCTTGCCTAATGGATAAACGATCGATTTTTTAAGCGGAACGGAGTGATCCGGATTGAACCGAAACGTCCGTATTTTTCCGTCTAAATGGGTT
>DAIDLB010000097.1 GCA_027449725.1 Chlamydiota bacterium | reverse complement strand
AGGAGGCATGAACCAGATCGCCTCGACCATCCATCTCCTTTTTGTCTGCTACACGGCCATGCTCTTTATCCGCATCATCTCGACCTGGCTTCCGAGGGAATGGCAGTACAATAATTTTTTTCATTTTCTCTCTTTCTATACAGATCCGTTCCTCAATCTTTTCCGCCGCATCCTTCCCCCTCTCGGCGGGGTTTTGGACTTGAGTCCGATCATCGCTTTTTTTGTCCTGAGGCTTCTCGAGATTCTCCTCCTGGGACTCCTCCGATGATCCGGAAACCGTTTTCCCTGGGCGGCCTCACTCTGCCGTCGAACCTTTTTTGCGCTCCCCTGGCCGGATGCTCCGATCTTCCCTTCCGCCAGATGACGTCGCGTTATCGGCCGGGCATGATCTACTGCGAGATGGTGAAGATCGATGCTTTGGTCCGCCACGATCCCCATACCTATCGCCTGCTGGACTATACGAAAGAGCTCCATCCGATTGGCGCGCAGCTCTGCGGATCGAAGCCGAAATTGGCCAAAGAGGCTGCGCGCATCCTCGAAGACCTTGGCTTTGATCTGATCGATCTCAATTGCGGATGCCCTGTCGATAAGGTGACAAAAGACGGGAGCGGATCAGGGCTGCTTCGAAATCCCGCCCAGATCGGCGAGATTCTATCCGAGATGATCGATGCGGTCTCCATCCCCGTCACGGTAAAGATTCGCGCCGGATGGGACGACGGTTCGATCAATGCGCCGGAAATCGTCCGGATCGCAGAGTCTGCCGGCGCCTCGGCCCTCACAGTGCATGCAAGAACCCGCGAGCAAGGCTATAAGGGACCTGCGAACTGGGACCATATCCGCGCTTGCAAACAGGCGTCTCGAAACATGCCGATCATCGGCAATGGCGATGTCTTCGACGCCGAGTCGGCGGAAAAGCTGTTTCTCCATTCCGGCTGCGACGGCATCCTCGTTGCGAGGGGCACGATGGGGCAGCCCTGGATCATAGAAGACATTGAGCGGCATCTTCTGGGGCTTCCCAAAATCGAAAGAACGGTTTTGGATCTCCGGAGAGTTCTCCTGGACCACTTCCAACACATCACTGCCTATCAATCGGAAAAACAGGCTCTCCTCGATATGAGGCGGGTCGGCTGCTGGTACTTGAAGCCATGCGTAGGCGCAAAGCAGCTCCGCATGCAGATCAATCAGGCAGCTAGCCTTGACGACGTTTTTTCCTTATTGGATGCGTTCGATTGGACTTCGATCCATTTTTCCCAGGAAGCTTCTTTCGCGAGTACGAATTTTTAGGAATTCAGAATGGCTAGTTCTGTAACACGGTTTGGTCAATCTCTACAGATTTATTGTGCTGGACCAAACAGAAAATATACTTTGCTCAATCCTCGTGAATTTGAGTGGGGAAGTCTACTTAGAAACATTTTCGAGGACCATGCCCTCTCATTGCCTCGTCAAGCGATCTACACACAAGACATGAGAACAAGAACCTATCCGTATAATGAGGCTTCGTCCATTCCTTTAGAAGAATCGTTTGATGAGCCTGCAATGCTGCTTCAAGGGGATATGTTAACGCCTTCTACAACGCGGGGACTATTAATGGGCGAAATGGGTGTAACCAACTCACAAGCGAAACAGCCTATTTTAGCAAGTTTTGGAGCGAGAACCTGCGTGATCGTCGCTGTTTATAATCCGGTTAATCAAAGGTGCGCTCTTGCTCATGTAGATTCCATGATGAATCAGGCTCTCACCCTTACACAACTTTTGCGGCTGATCGACGACCGGGAAGGAGAAACACCTATATCGGTTTGGCTTGCGAGTGGGGAAGGGAAAAGCGCCCTCAACAGCTTCTATAGCATTATTTATGAATATGAACGATTTGCAAATCTAGAGCTCAAAGGAATTTATTACCAATATAAATCATTGGGAATAGATGCTCGCACCGGCGATGTTTTTGTGAATATCGATTTAAAAAAAATCGATCTGGGAGAAGGCGTTGAAGAGCGATCCAAAAGCTTGATGAGAGCTTCAATGATGAGCGGAATGGATGAGTATTATACACCTGAAATGGCGTTTAACGGAGTGTAGAAAAGCGATAGCTTAGATAGTGTCGTCACGAGATGAAAAATGCGCTTTTTGGGTCTTTTTCCCGCCCTTTTTCCTGCATTTCTTGGTCTACTTTTCAAGTATGTC
>DAIDLB010000096.1 GCA_027449725.1 Chlamydiota bacterium | reverse complement strand
TTTAAGGGCGGAGCCCTTAACATTTTCCAAGGATTCTGGTATACTGTCCGGCATGCAAAAGAAATTGATCGCGGTAGGGATGTCGGGCGGGGTCGACTCGTCGGTGTCAGCGTTCCTCTTGAAGGAGCGGGGTGAGGAGGTAGTGGGCCTCTTCATGAAGAATTGGGAGGAGCAGGGCGAAGCTGGGAACTGCCTGGCGGCGCGCGAGGCTGACGACGCGGCGGCGGTCTGCCGGCAGCTGGGGATCCCGTTTTATAGCGTCAATTTTGTAGAGGAGTATCGGGATGCGGTCTTTGAACGGTTTTTGGAAGAGTGTAAGGCGGGGCTGACGCCAAATCCGGACGTCCTTTGCAACCGCGAGATCAAGTTCAAAGTTTTTTTAGAGAAGGCGTTCGAGCTGGGGGCGGCGGGCTTGGCAACGGGCCATTACTGCCGAAGGGATGAGGCCGGACGGCTATATAAGGGGACGGATCCGGAGAAGGACCAGAGCTATTTTTTGCATGCGGTAGGGGCAGAGGCGCTCCGGCATGCGGAGTTTCCTGTGGGAGGAATGTGCAAGAGAGAGGTGCGGGAGATCGCAAGACGGGCGGGCCTCTCTACGTCGGAGAAGAAAGATAGCACGGGCATCTGCTTTATCGGGGAGCGGAATTTCAAGCCGTTTCTGAGCCAGTTTCTGGGATTTGAGAAGGGGCCGCTTCTGACGTTGGATGGGAAAAGGGTCGGCGAGCATGACGGGATCGCCTACTATACGATTGGGCAGAGGCGGGGGCTTGGACTCGGCGGCGAGGGGGAGGCGTGGTATGTGGTGAAGAAGGACCTCTCCCGGAACGCTGTTTATGTCGAAAGGGGGGAGAGCCATCCAGCGCTTTTCTTCGATGAGCTGGTGGCGGAAGAGCCGTTTTGGATCGACGGCGTCTTGCCTCAGCTGCCGCTCTCCTGCGGCGCCAAGATCCGCTACCGGCAGAAGGATACGCCATGTACGCTCCGGCGGGATGCGGCGGGGCGGTGGATCGTTTCGTTCGAGGTGCCGCAGCGGGCGGTTACGCCTGGCCAGTCGGTGGTCTTTTATGCGGGAGAGCAGTGCCTGGGCGGCGCCGTCATCCGCGAGGCGGGCCCATCGTATGCGGAAATGAAAAAACCGCTTACAGTTTAATCAAAACTTTTTTCCACACAAAACACACACCATTTGTTTAGCATTGACTAAAACAAATCAATGCGCCAAACTATTTATACGAAAGAAGGAGAATCATAATGAGTAAAATTAATATAAATACCTATTTGGCTAGATTAGGAAATTCTGAAGCTGCGTTTAATCCAGAAAATGCCGCCGGTTCCTGGAATGGAAAACGGGTCGTGAAGATCGACGGAAAAGAAATGAATCTAAAAGATCTGGCGCATCAAATTATTCATATTAGCAGCTCGGCTGCGGTAGATCAGCTTTCGGCAAGAGAGCGTTTGGCCGCCCTCAAAATTGTAGAAAAAATCCAGAAAGCGTTTGCAGTGACGGATCAAAAAGTCCAAGAGGCCAACATTTTTACGAGAGCCCTTGTTTGGATGCGAGAGAGCACCTGCTGTTTTATGCTCCCGGAAATGTATGGAGCGCGTTGGCTGATAAATGAAGAAGCGGCCCGAGGCTTTAGAAGCTATAGTCCCGAAGCATTCCAAAAAGAATTTGGAGAGCCCTCTGTTGAAGGGAAGAATTCTTGGCAGCTCGGCTGGTGCGATGATTCAGGAACCAGAGTGACTGTATTCAAGGAAAAGATCGAAGCCGTCGTGCAAAAATCGCTCACGATAACGCCTGACATGGTGCAAGAGATTCAAGTTGGCGAATGGTGCGACAACGTTTGGCCTTGCAGCCATGATGACACGAAAATCGTATTGAAAGACGGGCGGGAATTTGTAGAGTGGTTTGAAGGACCGGAAATCTATATTTTGCTGCGCGATATCGGGCTGGATCCAAAAGATTCCTGGACTCGCCGCCATTTTGCTGTGTATGGGAAAGAATTCGCCAACCCACACAGCCTCACCAGCCTTAATGCGAGAGGGCGTTGGGCCACCCTAAATGCCTCTGATATCCTTTCGTCTGCATATGAGAAGAGCCTGGAACGAAAAGATTCCCAGGCAGTCTAAAACAACTTTGAGCTGCGTCGCATCGAGTTAGCGCCGCCTCCTTTTTTCATCTTTTAAAGGACCAGTTCCCCTTCCTTCAAGGAGGGGAATGCCTGTATTTCTTGAGAAGCATCACCCTTGAATTTCCTATCCCTCGTTGTCGAAAAATAGAATTTTCACTAGAGTCAAGGCATGATCCCGCATGGTACCTATGAGGTGACCAAGCGAACACCACGGGCTGATACCCGTGGTCTTTTTTTATCTACATCGAATCAAATGAACCGCGACCGAGTTATCTCTTTCATAGATGGGTTCAATCTCTACCATGCAGTTGCTGCGCTTGGCGATTCTGCGTTCAAATGGCTCGATCTAAAAAGGTTATCTCAAGAATTCGTCCACCCTATCAAAGAAGAATTGATCCAGGTTCTTTATTTTTCTACGATCGCAAATCATCGCAATCAGGCAGCTCAGATAAGGCAACGAGCCTATTTGCGTGCGTTGGAGCTTCGTGGAGTTAAAACAACTCTGGGGCAATTTAAGCAAAAAAATAGAGAGTCTCGACTTTGTACAATTTTGGGATCAACTCGCTGGCGCTCGTCGACCATAAGATTTGACAAGAAAAAAGTTGATAG
>DAIDLB010000095.1 GCA_027449725.1 Chlamydiota bacterium | reverse complement strand
GCGGGTCGGACAGGGAAGCCGGAGGACGTGGAGGGGCTTTGAGAGCCCTTCGACAGTGAAGACCTTCTGAGGCAGGTTTTCTTGATAGAGCGGATCGAAAGCGAGGAGTTCCAGCTCTTCTTCGCGGACCAGGTCGAGGATCTTGAAGAGAGGCCCGTTCGGGAATTTTTCGAGCTGGGTGCGGAATTTTTCGTCGTCGATGAGGAGGCGGTTCCAGAGAGTGTCGCCTCTGATCGATTTTTTCCTGTCGCCTTCTTCTCCTTTCCTCATGCAGCGGTGGATAAGGCCGATCGCTTCCTGGCGGATGCCGCCGAGGCGGAAGAAAAAAGCATAGGAGAGAGCGTGTGCAAGATGGAGGAGGAGGTTCGGGATTTTATCAGACTCATGAGGAGGATAGGCGATATGCTTTTGATATTCGTCCGAATTCATCGCGCGGCGCAAAAACATCTGGAAGTCGTGAAAGTACTGGAGCGAGCTTTTGCCGGCAGTGTTTTGGATTAGGTTCCTCGGGTTGGCCGCAAGAAAGAGCGCGGCCAGGGACATGTTCAGGTACTGGGCCAGAGTGATGTCGCCGAGCCGCTTGGACACCTTGCAGAAGTCGGCAATGACTGTGTCGCAATCGGCGAGGATTTGACGGGCGGAGGCTTGCAAGTCGCGGTCTTCCATCGCACGGACGCGGAGAAGAGGGTCTTCTTCAAAGGAAACTTCTTTGCCCGCATCAAAGCAGGCGAGCTTGATGTTGCGGAGAAGGGCCGGATTGAAATAGGGCTTCCCGTCTTCGCTCCGGATGGAAAAAAGCTCGTATTGCAGGTCGCGTTTGACCGTCTCGAAGTCTTTGAGCCCCGATTTAGAAAGTTCGAAGAGAGGACTTCTCTCATCTTCTTCCAACCCTTCTTTCCAAAGCTCATCCTGCGGACGGTTGAGCTTCTTTGCGAAACGATTATGATAAAAGTAGTGGAGCTCTTGATAGGAAGGGCGCTCTTCAACCAATGCCCCCAGTTCTTTGCCAAGGCGGAAGGATAAATACTTGTCCATGATCCGCGCCGCTTCGACGGCCAGGGCGAACATCGCCTCGATTCCCTTGCGCGCTTTCGGTTCTTCCCAGTCGATTTCATTGCTCTCGATGAGAGAGATGAGATGCTGGTGGATCGTATAGAAGGTCATGTCGAGGATTTCCAGGATCGCTTCGCTTCCCTCTCCGCTCAGCCAAGTGATCTCATGAGGACCAATCTTACCCGCGTCCGTGACCAGGCGGTGGCGCTGGATGATCCCCAACCGCGGAGGATTTTCCAGGTCGATCTCCACGATGGCGGCCAGGTTGTCCATAGCCTCTTGCATCGAAACAATCTTGATCTCGCGAACTTTAGCCATATTTACATCCTTACAATACCCATCTTTATTATCATGCTTTAACCGCATAAATTCAACTGCAATTATTTGTTTACAGCTTAATTACAAATAAAATGAGAGGCGAAAAGGATGCTTTTAATACTTACAAAGAGACTAGCTCATAAGCCGATAGATACGATCCGTCCCAAGCTCAAGTTTAGCTCGAAAAGCGTCGAAATAGTCATACGTCGATCCGTCAAGCCAGGCTGAGATGCTGGCCAGAGAGGCGCCGCCGTAAATGATTGCAAGGAGTCCGTAGACCAAAGAGCCTACTTTAGAAGCGGTTGCCATCGCGGCAAAGAAGCTACCCGCAGATGTTGCCGCCAAAAGGGCAACCGTGGCGGTAGCAGCTTGATTTCTTGTGATTTCCATGGTTCTCCTTGGGATTACATCCCTTAAAAAATGAAAACCCCCATTTTAAAGAAATGAGGGTTTTTAGGAAAACTTATCGATGTTCGATAACGAGGTCGGGGCCTGCAATCGCTCTTCGAATTGCAACGCCGACAGACTCGATAGCTACCTGCAGAAGAACTTGAGAGGCAAACTGATACATCCCCGCAATTCCGATCCCTGCATGGTTGGCAAAAGATTCAAAGTATTCTTTAGCTGTTGTCCCGGCCGTGCTGAAATAAGCCGAAATCGCGCCGATAGACGCTCCGCCTGCCGTCAGTCCGAGCACGCCGAAGGCGATTTGCGCCGCTTTAGAAGCTGTCGCTGTCGCTGCGAGGACGCTGCCACCTGTAGCTGCTGCAAGAATAGTGATTGTGGCGAAGGCCGCCGCGCCTTTTCCCGTAATTTGCATCATTCTCTCCTGTAAAATAGCTTTTTTGCGCACCTATATTAGTGAAGGCTGCACATTTTCCTCAACCCTATAAATTTAAAAGACAAGCTGATACAATCCACTTTATGAAAGCGCTTTTTAAAATTCTTTTGATGCCAATCCTCAGCCTGATGTGCATGGCTTTGGGATCAGGGCTTTTTACCACCTTTGTCTCGATCCGCCTGGAACTTGCGGGGGCAGGCCCCTTTATCATCGGGCTTGCGGCGTCCAGCTTCAACGCGGGCATTTTGGCAGGGGGGCTGTTTTCAGCAAGAGCGGTACTCAAACTCGGCTGCTCTCGCTCCCTCATCCTGATCTACGCGATCAATGCCGGGACGATCCTCCTCCACTCCCTCTGGATCGATCCCATCTACTGGACAATCCTCCGGTTTGTTTCCGGAGTCGCCCTGGGGGCTTTTTTTACGGTCATGGAGAGCTGGTTTCTGAAGGCCAGCAGCCCCTCGATGCGAAGCCAGGCCCTCTCCCTCTATCTGATCGCCTATTACATCGCGGTCTCAAGCGGCCAGCTCCTCTTAAACACCGCCAACCCCCTGCTGTTAAATATTTTTTTGATTTCCGCCGCCTTTAGCGCCGCTGCGGCCATTCCCCTCTTGGCAAGTAAACAACCCTCCCCTCTATTTGAGCATAAAGCCGCCCCCTCTCCTTCCCCCGGACGCCCCCACCTCGGCTACTTCTGCGCTGCCGCCTCCGGCATCGTGATCGCATCGATCTATGGGCTTATTCCTTTCTATGGGAAAACGATAGGACTTTCTCTGGGGCAGATCAGCCTGCTCATGAGCGTCATCATTTCGGGAGGGTTTCTCTTTCAGTGGCCCCTGGCCAAGTGGAGCGATACGTCGGGTCATAGCCGCGTGCTGAAGGCCGTCTGCATTCTGGCGATGCTAGCCTCGCTGTGCGCAGCATTCGTCGACGGCCTTTCCTTCTCCTGGCTCCTCTTCATTTCCTGGCTCTTTGGCGGAGCTTCGTTTGCCCTCTATCCTCTGAGCCTGGCCTTTCTTTGCGATGGCATGGACGAGGAGAAGATTCCCGGCGTCGTGGGGAAATTTGTTGCGGCCTATAGCGTGGGAGCGATCCTGGGGCCGCTCGGCACCAGTCTATTCATTGAACGGATCGGCGCAGCGGGGCTTTTTTATTTCCTGAGCCTCGTCTGCGCTCTTTCCGGACTGATCCCCTTCTTCAAACCCAAAAGTTCAGCAAGTTCTGTCTGACAACTTCTACATTTTTCTTATCGAAGGAAATCCCCTTGAATAGAGACCGAAGCTTTGTTTCATAGGCTGAGCGCTCGGCATCCGTCATCCCGTCATATCTCCGGATCTCCAAATCAGAATATGGATTGAGCGTCGATTCATTACTCATGACGAGGGGGACCTGCGGGAAATTCGTGGCATTTTGATCGAACATGATCTCATGATTGCAATACGCCGGGTGGGTCTTTAGAAATCTTTCTGTGGGCGTGCCCGCCCGCACTGGAAGCGCCAGCTGGCGGTTCATCCGGCGAACGGAAGCGCGGTAGCTTCGCTCGGGGATCGACGAGATGGACTCGGCAGAAACAGGGCGGTAGAGGGGATAGATAGCAGGCGCCCGCTCTATTGCATTCAAAACAATTCTTCCGTTCACAACAAAACCAAAGTTACTCGAAAGAACAATAATCACAAATAACAAACATGGAAATGTTTAAAATAATTAAGCCACTAACTCCCGGGCTGCCATCTGGCGCATCTTTTCCTGATAGATCTTTTGGACCAAGAGAGCGCTCGGCGTCATCTGATGCCCCACGATGTTGCGGTCCGCATCGACTTGGACGGGGACGAGGCCCAAAGCCGGAGTGTCGCCCCGATCCCATTCGAGCTGTCCGCGAATGAGCGTCCAGATGAAGATCGCAATGATCTTCTCTTTATACTCCTTCAAAATGGGCGCAATCGCGAAAAAGTAGGTTTTTTGCGCCTCTTCATTGAGGGTAAAGTTGTGATCTCCGGAAGCTCCGTGCTCTTGGACCATGGCATCGGCTCCCGTCTCCGTGATCGCGATGGGAGCAAGCTGAGACGCCTCTTTAAGGCAATCGCGGAGCGAGCCCGGATCGATCATCGGGCCGAACGCCTGCATCTGCCCGCCCGGACGGCAGCTCGAGCCGAATGAGAAGCCGAATTTCCAAAATGTCCAGTTTTTGACTTGGTAGCCAGGATAGGGATGTCCTCCATTCCACCCCGCTTTGATGCGGGGAAATCCGTAGAACTGCGGCGCGATAAAGTCGAGGCAGCGGCGATGGCCCAAAAATTCCGCTTCGGGGATCTCGAAGCGGATATTCGCCTGGCCCGGAATTTCGTATTCAAAGCGTCCCGTCCGAAAAAAATTGAGGATGCTGGTGTGGGTGATTTTAGACATCGTATAGCAGATCAATCTCTCAAGAAGATTTCCCTCCAGCGGCAAAAATTTCAACCACTGGTGGGTGATGCCGATCTGAACGTTGTCTCCGTATTTTTCCTTGGCTTGCAGATAGATCATCGAGTGCGCTGCGAGAAGGTTGCGGATCAGAAGACCGGCATTCGCCAGATTTCCGCTAACCCCGGGCGGATAAACGCCCCGAATCTGGCTTTGCATCGCATAGCCGCCTGTCTCGTTGAACGTCATCCAATGAGTGATCTCGGGAAAAAGCTCCATCATCTTGAGCGAATGATCGACAAAATGGTCGCGGATCTCGTCGCTCAGAAATCCGCCGGCCTCTTCAGCCCCCTCGGGCTGCACAAAATGGTGGAGAGTCCCCCAAGGCTCGATGCCTGCTTCTTTGAGTTCATGGAGAAAATTCTTATACAGCTCGACCGCTGCCAAATCGATCTCCCCTTTTCTCGGCTCAAGGACCGACCATTCCAATGAAAAGCGGTGGGCGTTCACGCCCATCACTTTGAGCAGCTCTACAAACGGTTTCGGGTTGCTGAGAATCCGGACAAAAAATCTCCTGTAGTCGGTAGCTCCCCCTTCAATATGATCGGCACTTAGCCACCGGTTCCAATTGCACTCCCCTTCGAGCTCGGTTGGCGAAGCGTAGGTTCCCAATCCCTCGTCTTGAAAAAGCGACTGGGCAAAACCATGGACCTCCGGATAGGCTGCAGCTAAGTCTTCGATCAGATCGATCGGCGCCGGCAGGGGAAGTTCCTCTGGGATCGGTCGGATCAGATATTCGATCGCCGAATAGAGGGCCGCCGGAGGGAGGAGGAGGAGGCACGCAAAAATGGAAATTGCCCGATCAGCGCAAAGCTGCACTTTTTTCGCCAGGGAAAGCTCGACCTTTTCTACCCTCCCCTCTTTGAAAACCCTCGTATCGGGAAAGGGTAAAAATGCTTTTTCAAGACCGCTCAATACAGAATGCATCCCAATTCTCCTGGTTTTTTAAACGAAAGGAGGATATCCTACCTCGGATCATTGATTTCATGCCTGGGATTTTTTTTATGACCTGCGGTCTCGATAGCGAGTTGGATAGAACCTTGTTTATTCTCTCCTCTGCCTGCGCCGAACCCTTTTGCCAGGCGTTCCGCTACCTCCGTTTCCGGATGGTCGCCCCGCTCGATCCGAGCCTCTTCGAGTGCCGCAAGAACCTTGTCGAAGAGGTCGCTCTCCGGGCGTTTCTCGGGCTCGCCTCAATCGGCGCGCTTGCAGCAGCGCCCTTCCTCGTCCTCGGCGGCTCCGCCGTCCTGGGAATTGGCCATAAGCTTCTCCGGAAAGCCGCCTACGCCTTCCAAAAGGAAGGATACACCCATGTGCGCGGCAGCGCTCCGGAAAAAACCCTCGGCTCCGAGCTGAAAGTCGTCACTTGGAACCATTGCGGCCCCGGCGGAGGCATGTCGCTCAATCACGGAGGCGTCGTCGATTGGAGATACCGCGCAGAAACGCTCGCCGCTGAAATCGAAAGAGAAGATCCGGACGTCGTCGTCCTGCAAGAATACTACGACGGCGCCTTCTCGGAAACGATGGTTCGTCTGCTCGAATCGAAGTATGCCCACTTTTTCTATCACCTCGGCCAAAACACAATCGGAAGCGAAAGCGGCCTCATGCTCCTTTCCAAAGCGCCCGTCTCCAACTTTTCCTATACCGCTTTCACGAACAACGACTGGACGCTGAACCGGGGATTTGCAACCCTTGAAATCAAGAAGTCTCCCGAATCGGAAGCCTCCGCCTTCCGCATCATCGGCACCCACCTGAGACACGGCGACGCCGATTCGGACAAAGCGCTCCGGATGGTCCAGGTCGCAGAGATCGTAGAGAGCATCCAAATCCAACAGACATCGCTCCCCACCCTCCTCGCCGGAGACTTGAATATCGAGCTGGGTGGCGAAGAAGGAAACATCCTTTCACCCCATTTCCGGCACGGCTACCAAGGCGTTGAGCCCACCTGCACAAACCACCTGGTTGCGAAGTGGGATCTGGAAGCAAAAGGGACCTGGGGCGAAACAATCGACTACGTTTCCCTCTACAAAGACAGCGCTTTTGACCATCTCGAACTCCTAGACGGCCGCCTGATCAAAGCCTTCGACGACACCTACAACACGCAGACGGCCCTATCAGATCACCACGGTGTCGCATTGACGATCAGGGGCTTCTGACGAAGCCTTGCAGATTTTCCCGAAAGTGGCTACGGTGTGGCATATGGAAGGATTTTCCCACACCTACGTACATCCCGTTACAGAGACAGGCGTGCAGGCGATTTGGGAGAAAACCAACTGCCCCCTCTTCAACGAACTGATCGTCAGCTGGAACGCTCTTCGCCCCAAGCGCGGCTTCTACCGCCTCTCGGCCAGCCTAAGGACCGGCAATGCATGGTCTCCATGGCTTCGCTACGCCGAGTGGAGCGCAGACGGGCAAAAGACCTTTGCATCCAAGTCTGCCCGCTCACCGGCCGCTTCACACCAAGACATCATCGCCCTGGCAGACGGTCACATGGCAGACGGCTTCCGGATCAAAGTCGAAGCTCTCAGCCAAACCACGCTCGAGCGCTTCGATACTCTCTATGCCTGCGCCTCAAACCTGCAAAAGTTCGACATCCGTCCGATCCCGCTCCTCGATCCGGTAAGACTCCCCCTTGAATCGCTTCACTCGCAGATGGCGCTTAAACATCCGCGCCATAAAGACCTTTGCTCTCCCGCCTCAACCTGCATGGCGATCGACTTCCTTCTCAAAAAGCGCACCGACGACCCCCTCGACTTCGCCGCAAAAGTCCACGACAGCGGCTTTGACATCTATGGCAACTGGATCCTCAACGTCGCCGAGAGCTACCACCGCCTCTCCGGCCGCTACCACTGCCGCGTGGCCCGGCTCCCCCACTTCGCCGAACTCCACCGCCATCTCAAGAAAAACCTCCCCGTCGTCGTCAGCGTCCGGGGCCCCCTGCCGAACGCCCCCTTCCCCTTCACCCAAGGACACCTCCTCCTCGTCTTCGGATGGGACCCTGCCGGCCAGCGCGTCTTTTGCGCCGACCCCGCCCATGCAAGCGACTCCGATACCCCCACGGCCTATCCCATCCGCGACTTCCTCGCCGCCTGGGGCCGCCGCAAAAACCTCAGCTATCTCTTCTCACCCAAATAATTCATTTTCAATTGATTAAAAACAAATCCCATGCTATAATATTTGCACAATGAACCTACTATATAATTACACAATCTCTCCTGTAGCCGACGCCTGGAAACGTCGTTGGCCATCCGATGAAGATTTGCATCAAGCGCTGCACGAGATCCCCGAGGTCTTCCGTTTTTTCCAGCACTGCGAACAGCATCAGATCCGCGCCTCGTATATCGAACCTTCCCGAATCCAGAGAGGGGACACCGTCCTGATCTCCGCCCCTCAGGAGCGCTGCAACCCCTCGTATCGGGAATCGGCCTCGCCGCAAATGGAAGCGCATTTCGAGGTCGCTGAATCGATCTTCGATTATATCCGGAAAAAGGCCCCCCACGGTCCCAATTTTACTGCGAGATCGTTGGATCCAAATGATCCATCGCATCGAGATATTTGCCGCGACCTTGAGGCAAACGTCATGGACGCCCGTGTAGAGCTGACTCCTGAACAAACCCTCGACTGGAAAGCGGGAATGGAATTGGCGAATCGACTGGAACAAGTTGGCGGAGGATACTGCGAGGACCTTGCGCATATAGGCAAGCTGTTTGCCTGGAGAGAGTATCCGGACTCGCCCGTCGAGCTCGTCAGAATCCTGAACGGCCGCCACACGTTTTTAGTCATCGGAAGAGATCAGAATAGCGATCTTCGCGACTACCGGACTTGGGGAGATCACTGCCTGGTCTGCGATCCTTGGGCAGGCAAATACTATCCCGCCTGGGCCATAGAAACAGAGCTCTACAATTACCTCCACGACATGATGGACAGCATCCCGGGAAGCAGCCTCCTCTACCCTTATGTCCGGCGTTTCGACCCAAAAACCCAAAGCCTGATCTGCGAAGACCCCGTATCTCCAGATATCAAACAGGCCATCCTTGCCGGACAAGACATCCCCGCCTCAAATCTTTACGGCTAAAACCATCCCCGTTCCTTGCCGGAAAAGAAAAAGTTTAGTTCAATAGCTCCTCATGAGCACGAAACATCTCTTTCCTCCCTACGTCCTCTTCTCGTCCCTCGTCGCTGCCCTCGGGTCATTCCTCTTTGGCTACCATACCGCCGTCATCTCGGGCGCCGTGATCTTCATCGCCCGCGAATTCAACCTAAGCGACTTTCAGCAAGAGTTCCTCATCAGCACGATGCTGATCGGCGGGATCTTTGGAGCCCTCTCCGGAGGCGTCTCCGACTTTCTCGGACGGAGGCTCACTCTTGTCTTCGACTCTCTCCTCTACCTCACAGCAACCCTTCTCCTCATCGAAGCCGAAAGCTACGGCCTGCTCCTCTCCGGCCGCCTCCTCGTCGGCTTTGCCATCGGCCTCGCCTCGATCACCGTCCCCCTCTACATCGCCGAGATCGCTCCTCCCGAGAGCCGCGGCCGCCTCGTCTCGCTCAACCAGCTCCTCATCACGATCGGCGTCCTCGTCTCCTTCCTAGTCGCCTACACCTATGCCGACACCGGCGAATGGCGGATGATGTTCGCCTTCTCCCTCTTCCCCGTCCTTATCCAGCTCTTTTGCCTGCTCTTCATCCCCGAGACGCCCTCTTGGCTCCTGAGCAAAGGGCGAACAGCGCAAGCGGAAAAGGCGCTCCGAAGGCTCCATATCGACACGCCCACCCTCTCGAAAGAGCCGGTCAAGAGGCGCTTCAAAGACCTCCTCGCCCCCTCCGTCCGCACCCCCTTCCTGATCGGCGTCGGCATCAGCGTCTTCCAGCAGATCACCGGCATCAACACCGTGATCTACTACGCGCCCCGGATCTTCCAGCTCGCCGGCTTTCCCACAGCCGAATCGTCGATCCTGGCAACGGTATGGATCGGTACAATCAACGTTATCATGACCCTCGTCGGCCTCTGGCTTGTCGACAAGATCGGCCGGAGGGCCCTCCTCCTCGGCGGCGTCGCCGGCATGGCCCTCTCGCTCATCCTTCTCGGCCTCGCCTTCCTGTTCCAGGGCGAAGGGACCAGCACAGAAGCGATTCTAGCCCTCCTCGCCTACGTCGGCTGCTTCGCCCCCGGCCTCGGCATCGTCGCCTGGCTCATCATCTCGGAGATCTACCCCCTCGGCATCCGCGGCCGCGCAATGTCCATCGCCACGTTTGCCAACTGGGTCTCCAACTACTTCGTCTCCCTCACCTTCCTCACCCTCGTCCGCATCCTCACCGTCGGAGGCGCCTACTGGCTCTTCGCCCTCATCTGCATCCTCTGCTTCTACTACATCTGGAAAAAAGTGCCCGAGACGAAAGGCAAAACCTTTGATCAAATCCAGGCGTTTTGGCAAAAATAATCTAAGGGCTCCGCCCTTAGGATCCCGCTAAAGGACTCCGTCCTTTAGAATCCTATTGTTTTTATGCGAACCCGCGCACGCGCGG
>DAIDLB010000094.1 GCA_027449725.1 Chlamydiota bacterium | reverse complement strand
AACTCCCTGGAGAAAGGCATGGAGCTCTTCGTTGGAGGCGAACTCTCGGCGGTCGATAAAGCACTCTTTCGGTACCACTTCTTCGATGTTGGAGGCGCCCCAGTAGACGGGTACGCAGCCGCTGAAGAGCGATTCGAAGATCCGCTCTGTGATAAAGCCTCTTTGCCCCTCCATGTTTTCATAGCAGAGGTGAAAGCGGTAGTTTTTGAGGAGCTGGAGCTTATTTCTGCCGTAGTGCCCTTTCCAGACCGGATTACCTTCCCAGCCACTGCCATACAGGTCGAAACCGGGAATGTTGGCAAAAAAGGCGGCTGCTTCGGCTCTTTTGGAATAGAGCTCCTGCGGCTGATCTGAAAACAATTTGCTCTGGATGAGGATCAGATATTTCTTCTCATCGAAGCTCGGCACCTGCTCGATTGGTCGCTCCCGCCCTTGATGGTGGTAGAACTTGATGTAGTTGCGATTGTCTACATAATCATCGAAGAGGACAAAGACCGTATTGAAAGCCTCGGTCAGCTTCCGGTCGTAGAGCCACGGGTGGAGGATCGGCGGCTCGGTGACGAGCAGTGAACAGAGCTCTTTCGGATAGGAACGGATATTTTCCAAGACCGGAGAATAGATGTTGCAAAGAGAGAGGATCGCCTTGGGATCTTCTAGATAGCGGGCGTCTTTGGTCACTTTGAAGGTGTATCCCGCCTCTTCGATCGCCTCTCTCAAGGCGATAAAGGGCCTGACCCGCTCATCCATATGCGAATGGGGATCATAGAATATCTCTTCTCCGGAGTGGACAAACGGGATGACATAGACGTTCATAACGATCCCCTAGCAAAAGTAACGGAGGTCTGTGTCGGAGGTGTTGGTGAGAAGTCCGCCCCAGACAATTTCTTCTCTCAAACTGTACATTTTGATGTTCGGAACAAAAGCGATTTCGACGTCGTAGGCCATAAACATCCCCCGCTCCTTCAGAAACGCTAAAATCTTTTCCATCCCGCTTCGCCGCATGATTAGAGAGTGCGCCTGGCAGCGGCCGCCGATGCGGAAAAACCGATCTCCTGCCGGGGAATGCTCGTAGAGAGCCTCGTAGTTTAACGAGAGATCGGGCCGCCAAACGGTTCCGGGAGTAAACGGCTCAAACCAGGTCCGGTCGTCGGTGTACAGAATATCCCATTCCCCTCCCGTCAGATGATCGAGATCCTCAATCCGTGCTGAAAGCAGATGCGGATTTTCCTGCACAGTCACATCGTCTTCTAAAATCCAGATCGTTTGCGCCTGTTGATCCAGAGCGTCTTGCAAAAGAGAGAGATGGCTCAACATGCAGCCGATCGCGCCGGGTGTTGTCCTCGGATGAAAACAGGCCCGTCCGTAGTGGGACGCATCGAGAGGGACCTCTCTGGGCTCAAGCGGCCGCAGGCACGGCTTATAGACCATGTCTCTTCCCCCATTCATGCCGGGCTGAAATTGCAGGCCAATGTCTTGCAGCACATCCTGAGACAGCCCCCAGCCATAAATTGCCGGAAGACGCTGGGGAATGACTCCAAACGGAGCGAGTTTGTCCCGCATCGAGCGGAGCTTATCCGGGCGCTGATCTAAATTGATTAGATAAACAGCATCGATGTTATTTATTTTCGATGCAGAAAGGGCTTTTTCAGGTCTTTTTAAGTATTGATCTATTTTAGCCATGTTTATAAGGTATACAAATTAAAAACAGTTTTAGTCAAAGAGCATTTTATGATCTTCGAAGAGTTAAAACTAAAAGGCGCATATTTCATTAAACCGGAGAAAAGAGAAGACGATCGGGGGTTTTTCGCCCGCGTTTTTTGTTCGGAGGAATTTTCAGCGCACGAACTCAAGCAGGGCTTGATCCAGTCCAATGTCTCCTACAATAAAAAGAAGGGCACTCTCCGCGGAATGCACTATCAAATAGATCCCCATGCAGAGGTCAAAATCGTCCGCTGCACGGCCGGCGCGATCATAGATGTGATCATCGACATGCGCCCCGAGTCTGCAACCTTTAGGCAATGGACATCGGTACGCTTAAGCGCCGAAAACCGCTGCCTCCTCTATGTGCCCGAAGGGTTTGCGCATGGCTATCAAACTCTGGCGGACGATACTGAGGTATTTTACCAAACGACAGCCCCTTATTGCGCCGAAGCGGAGCGGGGGGTCCGGTGGAATGACCCGGCCTTTGGAATCGACTGGCCCCTGCCGATTGCTGCTATCTCCTTGAAAGACAAGAACCATTGAGCCAATTGCAAAACCCCTCCTTCGTCGGGGCTTTGTAATCTAAAATTGCCTCTCTAGGACCCGATTTGTCGTTTGAACGGGGTAATCACAACTGTTTTTTTTAAAAT
>DAIDLB010000093.1 GCA_027449725.1 Chlamydiota bacterium | reverse complement strand
CCTTTAGCGGGATCCTAAGGGCGGAGCCCTTAGAAATCCGTTAGTATAGCGGCTTCGTGCGTATCAGACAATGGAGATCTCGAAGGGGAAGGGGAGCCGCTTGGCTTCTTTTTTGAGGAGCTCTTCGCCTGCGAATGAGATGAAGACGGCGGCGTCTTTTTTTGCGGCGAGGTGTGTGGCGACGGCGGTTTTGACTTCGTCGGCGGTGCAATCGATGATGGCGCGGCGCCAGGCATTACGGATGTCGTAGGTGCGGTGCGAGCGGAGGGAACCATAGGCTGTGCGGGCGCGCTGGCTGGGGGGGAGAGGAGCGTCGAGATCTTGGAGGATGCCGAGTTTGGCTTCTTCGAGTTCGCGGGCTTCAAACTTTCCGGCGGCGATCCTGTCGATTGCTTTGTGGAAGGCGTGGTAGGTGCGCGAGAGGTGGGGGTCGCGGTACGAGTAAAAGTAGAATTGTCCGGACGCGGAGGCGTAGCTCGCTCCGCTGCCGTAGGCGCCGCCCTTTTCGCGGATTTCGGTGTGGAGGACGACGTTTTCGAGGAGGTCTGTCGCAACCATGAGCCCGGGATCGTAGGGGGCGGCGTTGAAGGCAAGCGCGCTGAAGGCGACGGGGGCGGCGATGATCTTGCCCTGAGAGCGGACGGGAGAGAGGGGGATTGTGGAGGTATCCCAGGCGGGAGAGGTCTTCGCGGGGAGTGCGGCGGCGAAGGCGGGAAGGTGGCGGTCGAGGTGGCGCCGCTCGTCGTCGGAGACGGAGAGGATGAGGGTCGGCTTGGAGGCGCCGAGGAGGATGCCTGCGAGGCGGTCGAGGGCGGCCGGGAGGGAGGCGGGCTTTTGCGCCCATTGGAGGACGGCCTGGTAGTAGGGGAGTCCTTGCCAGATCTCTTGGAGGGCTGCGGGACGGGAAAATCCCGAGAGGGCCATCTGGATCGCGTAGCTGAGCGCCCGCTTGGGGAGTTTGTTTTGGAGCGAGGTGGCATGCTCGAGGAGAAGCTCTTCGATGCGGCGGGCGTCGAGGAAGTTGGGCGTAAGGGAATAGTCGCGGAGGAGGGCGAGGCATTCGGGCGCTTTTCGGTCGAGCGCTTTTGCTTTGAAGTTGAGGCACGGCTGGACGAGATGCGGCGCTTCCTGTGTGATGACGGGGACGAGGTAGGCTGACAGTTCTCCGACGGCCGACTGCTGGAGGCGGAGCATGTCGGCATAGCTTTGGTCTTTGCAGCCGATCTCGGTCAGGCAGCGGGTCCAGAAGGGGAGATAGACGAGATCTTCTCTGGGGATGTGGGGCAAGTCGTAGGAGAGGTCGGCGTAGATGATCCTGTTTGTGAAGCAGGTGTGCTCTGCGATGGCGAGGGAGCCTGAGTTGGAGAGAGCGAGGGGATAGTCTCTACAGTTTTCCGGCACTTCGGAGAGGGAGATCATTGGCAGGCAGTCGAGCGACTGGTGTTCGATTTCAGCCTGGTAGGCCTCCAGCGCTTTTTCCTGGGCGAGGATCTTTTCTGTTTCTGTGGAGGCGAGATGCGCCTGGATTTGCTTGAGTTTTTTTTCTTCCTCTTCCCGCTCTTTTTGCTCAAGAGAAGGGTCGGGCAGGAGGGTCAGGCGGACAAAGTGGGGGTTTTCAAGGAAATAGCGCTTGAGAAGGGAGGGGAGGTAGTCGGGGCTTTCGAGGTGTGCGCGGAGATCTTTGAAGAGCGAGTGGATGAGGAGCGCGCTTTCGGGGTCGGCGCCGTGCTGTTTGGAAAGGGCGGCGCGGAAAAAGAGGGTCAGGCCGAAAGGGGCTCCCTCCGATCCGATCTCGGAGCGTTGGAATTCGAGCTGGTGGAGCGATGCTTCGATTGCCTCGGCGTCGAAGCCTGTTTTGACGAGGGTCTCGAGTGTGGAGAAGAGGAGCTGTTGGATTTTGTCCGCGTCGGATTCGTCGCACCCCTTGCAGATGAGCGTCCAGGGGGCTTCGCTCAGCTCTACGTCGAGAGAGGAGTCGGCGACCGTGCAGAGGCCCGATTGGATGAGGGCCAATTTGAGGGGCGATACGTCGGTGTCGGTCAGAAGAGAGTCGATCAAGCTGAGGGCCAATAGCTCGGTCTGCTCCCCAATGGAGGCGGTCAAAAACGAGAAGGCGATGATCGTCTTTTTTGCAATCTCTTCGCCGGAGGCGATGGGATAAGCTTCTTTGGCGAAGATCGGAGAGGCGAAGCGCCGCTGCGGCGGAAGCGGGGGGAGAAGTGGGCATTTTTCGGCAGCTTCGAGCGTGGGCGCGATCTTGTCCAGGTGCCTTGCCAGGGGCAGGTTGCCATAGAAAAAAAAGAGGCAGCGCGACGGGTGGTAGAAGGTCTTATGGAATTCGATCAGCTCTTCATGGGTGAGGGTGGGGATGACTTTCGGGTCGCCGCCGGAATTGTGGGCGTAGGTCAGGTCGGGAAAGAGATTTTTGAAGAGGTGATGCCAGAGGCGGCTGTCCGATCCGGCCATAGCTCCTTTCATCTCGTTATAGACAACGCCCTGGATCTGCAGAGGCGATTTGGAGTTGCCCGCTTCGGCGAAGGCGAGCCGGTGCCCTTCCTGCAAAAAGCTCATCTTCGTCAACTTCGGATGGAAGACGGCGTCGAGATAGATGTCGAGGAGGTTGTAAAAATCCTTTTCGACCTGCGAGCTGGCCGGATAGCAGGTAAAATCCTGTCCCGTCAGGGCGTTCATGTAGGTGTTGAGGCTCCGCCTTGTCATGGCGAAAAAGGGATCTTTTACCGGAAATTTTTCCGAGCCGCAGAGGACGGTATGCTCGAGGATGTGGGCGACGCCGTTGGAAGAGTCAGGCAGCGTTTGGAAGGAGAGGCAATAGAGGTTTTCGGGGTCGCTGTTCGCGATGTGCACGACTCTAGCCCCCGACGGTTCGTGGACGAGCTCAATAAGCGTACTTTGGAGCTCGGGCAGGGGGAGGTATTTTGTGATGAGAAAATTCCGGTAGGTCTGCCCTTCTGCTTCGAGCGCATGGTTCATTGAGTCTTCCCTTTTTGGATCTGATCGAGCATACCCCATCTTCCCATTTGTTCAAAATAAGAGAAATCGCTTATCCTTTTCCCTCATTTTGTACGGAGGATCCTATGGACATTGCTTTTTGGAGAAATTATCAATACGGGGATATATTTCGGGATGCTTTTAAGCAGACCCTTGAGAATTATCACCCCTCGAAAGGAACGCCGACCTGGTATCAGATGGCCGGGAGCCTGATTGCGCTCGCTCCGACCATCGGTCAGGATTTTGGCGCCAGCTGCGCGGTCTCTCTAGCCCGAAGACTGGGCTATCTCGTTCGGCCTCTTCCCATGCCCGACAACCCAAGGCCGCAGGATAATGTGGAATTTCTTTGTTATGCGGAACAGCGGGCGCTTCACCTTTGGGCGAAAGGGGAACGGTCCCTGATCGAAGAAGGGCTTGACGACGGAATTTCCGACGAGTACGAAATCTATTCCGTATTGGCTGAGTGGGCGATTGCCACCTATTACGAACAAGCCAAGAAGGGAATTTATAAGCCTACTTTTGTCGCGTCTTCGGAGGCGCTGGAGAACGACCCTACTGTGAGCGTCATGACCACCTTGTCGAGATATCAAGCGCTCAATGAGGACGACCAAAACGCTGTTCTCGAGGCGCTCTATCTGCAAAAATCTCCGCATAAAGAAGGGGAGCCACTCCACGGAAAGGCAAAAGACGTATACCGCGATATCCGCGCCCTCGCATCGCTTTTCCATCAGGGCAATCCCGGGTTCCTAGCTGCTATGACCACCTATTTTAAAGCCCGCGAAAACTATTTGAAAACGGCACCGGCCCCCCAGCCTGTCAGGGCCGCTCCAAAACCGGTCGCGCCCAAACCGTCCGCGCCTCCTGCAGCCCGGGTATTCAATACTTTGACGGAGGATGTCGCCGGATTTAAGCAGTTTATCAGCCAGATGCCGGAGGTCGTCAAAGGCCGCGTCCGCGCTGCGGTTGGCAGGGATCATGCAAAGCCGCAAGCCGTGAAGTCGCCGGGAGAGTTCGATTTTGCCACCCTGGAAAACGCGCCCCTTCACACGCTGACGAGGCTCCTTGTTTTGGTAAAATCGGAGAATAATCCGAGCCGTCTTGGCTACCCGCAATGTTTCCCTTGGGGAGACGCTTTGAGGAGCCGCGAATCGATCCGTCAGGCGATGTTCCGGGTAGAGACGATGCAAACTTGGGAAAGGACAAAACTTATTGAAGCCGTTTTAGATCCGCTCAAGTTCGAAGCTCTCGACGAGCATCTGCAGAAACGATTTTTGGAAGTCTCTGAAATCGCAGAGAAATGCCTTTCGGTTCAGAGGTTTAGAGAAATGTATAGCGCGTACCGGACAGCTCTCTTTGCGCAATAAGTCCCTAAAAACAAGCAAGAAGCTGTGTTTAAAACAGCTTCTTGCGCTTTCGTTGAAGGGATTTGGAAAACTATTTACGTTTTTTTCTTGTCGGTATCGCGTTCTTGAGTCCTTCCTTGAGTATGCATCCCTTAGCGTAAGCTAATTTAGCGCGTACCAAGTCTTTGCGTAGAGTCTTAGAGTCTTTTTTGCGAATGTCGTCGGCAATCGATTTCACAACACTACCCATCTCGCTTTTCAGGTTAGCCACAGTTTTTTTAATCACTTTGAGATTATGCTTATCCCCTTTGTCGAGTGTTGCTTTTTTTGGGGCTGCTTTTTTCTTTCTTACTGCTGCTTTTCTTTTTTTCGGTGCCGCTTTTCTCGGTTTTGTTGCTTTCGCTTTTTTTCTTCGAACAACCATGTTCATCCTCCAACGATGTCAATTTGCTTTGTAAGCGATCTCATTTTTTTTCATCAATTTATTTTTTGCGAATGAATCTGATCTGCGATTGAATGCTCTCGCCGTTTCAATTCGTCTACTTCGATCTGGTCCATCTGGATCTGAGTGAGAATCATGCTATATTGCGGGTCCGAAGCAGGAAGATCTTTTACAAACTCTCTCATCAAATGGACCCTTTGACCGAGGAGATTTTGTTCCGCCTGATTCACGATGAGTTCCTTTTTCAGGAGAGAGACAGCGTCATGTGCATCCTGGACAAACGCCTGTTGACCTTGAGGCGTTGAGAAATCCGGAGATGAATCTGTTTTGATGGGCAGGTCCATAAAGAATAATAATCCCCTTCTTTTAATTATAAAATCAAATAACATTTAAATGTATTTATTTGTTTTTAATTTTAATAAATAGCTGGCTCTTAGGTCTTTGCAAAAAATTAATATAAAATATTTTCTTTCAAAAAAAAAGGCGGATGGCTTACGATTCTGTTCTCATGAATTTTTCTTTAACCACCTTTAGGAGGTAATTATGCGTTTTGTATTCATGTCTTTGATGGCGGTAAGTGCGTTTGCGTTGAATGCACAGGAATCCGATGAGCCGACCGGCGGCGAAGGCAACGTTTCTGAAGTTGTTGTAGCTGATGATACATCGTCGGACGACGAAGCTTCTGCCAACTAGGCTAGGCAAAAGCGCCCCGGTTCCCGGGGCGTTTTTTTTAAATACTTAAGTCCAAGATAGATTTGAGGCTGACTGGTATTCAGTCACTCGTGTTTCAAAAAAATTCTTTTCCTTACCTAAATCGATCGTTTCGCTCATCCAGGGGAATGGATTCTTGGAACGGTATTGTACTTTAAGGCCAATCCTCTCCAGCCTGCGGTCGGCGATATATTGGACGTAGTCGCGGAACATCGGCGCCGTCAGTCCTAAAATGCCTCTTGGAAGGCAATCTTCCGCATATTGGATCTCCAGCTCGACGGCTTCCCGGATTTTTAGGGTAAGAGCCTCCTGGAAAGCCTCTGTCCAAAGGTGCGGGTTTTCCTCTTTGATGCCGTTGATCAGGTCGATCCCGAAGTTCAGGTGCACCGTTTCATCGCGTAAAATATACTGGAACTGCTCACCGATGCCGACCATCTTGTTTTGCCGTAGAAACGAGAGGATCATGGCAAAGCCGCTGTAGAAGAAGATCCCTTCCATAATGATGTAGTATCCGACGAGGTTTTCGAGGAATTTTTGCGCTCCTTCGAATGTGGAAGTGGTGAAATCGGGACGCAAGATCTCTTCCGTGATCTGCATCTCGAACTTGTCTTTATTGTGGATCGAATTGACTTCATTGTACATGTTGAACACTTCGCCCTGATCGAGAGTGAGAGACTCGACGATGTAGAGGAAGGCATGCGTGTGGATCGCCTCTTCGAAGCTTTGGCGCAGTAAATACTGGCGCGCCTCGGGGTTTGTCACATGGCGGAAGATCGCAAGGACAATGTTGTTCCCGACGAGGCTCTCCGCTGTAGCGAAGAAGCCGAGGTTGCGCATGATGACGCGCCTTTCGTCGGCGCTCAGGGCATTTGATTTCCACAGCTCGATATCTTTGCCCATCGGCACTTCGTTCGGCATCCAGTGGTTTGCGTTGCCGTTCAGGTAGTGCTCCCAAGCCCATTTGTATTTCAGCGGCATGAGCTGGTTGACGTCGACGGCGTTGCAGTTGATCAATCGTTTTTTTGTGACGTCGACGCGCTTGTCCGCGCCATGTTCTGTTTTTGTTGACATAGTGATTTCCTAATGTTTTTTTCTAGTTACTCTTTGGGGACTCCGTCCCCACGCCCCTACCAAAGGGGCTTGCCCCTTTAACTGGGGGTTTGGGGGACGGAGTCCCCCAAGTCACGCAGTGCGCTTTATTGACAGCTTTCGCATCCCTCGCCGAGGTTGCAAGCCTTTGGGGGCTCTTCTCCCCGTTCTACCTTAATGTTGCCCGAGGCAGACTTGTTTTTCATCCAGCGAGGCTGCAGGCCCCTGCGGTTGATGTCCACGGTCGACTTCTCGATCTGGGTTGCGCCGAGAGAGCGGAGGTAATAGTTCGTCTTGAGACCTTTTTCCCAGGCGAGCAGATACATCTGGTGGAGCTTTTTGCCGCTTGGTTCGGCGAGGTAGAGGTTGAGAGACTGCCCCATATCGATCCACTTCTGTCGTCTGGCGGCGCACTCGATGATCCATTCCGGCTCGATTTCGAATGCGGTTAAAAAGAGCATTTTCACCTCGTCCGGGATCCTCTCGATTTCGCGGATGGAGCCGTCGAAATACTTTAAGTCATCGAGCATCTCGGCGTCCCAGAGCCCAAGCGTTTTGAGCTTTTCCACGAGATGGGAGTTGGAGACGGTGAATTCTCCCGACAAATTCGATTTGACGAAGAGATGTTTGTAGATCGGCTCGATCGAGGGGATTGCTCCCGTGATATTGCCGATCGTCGCTGTCGGAGCGATCGCCATCGTGTTGCTGTTGCGCATGCCGTATTGTTTGATCAGTGCGCGGACGGGCGCCCAATCCATGGAAGCGCTTCTATCGATATCAACTTTGACGCCGCGTTCTTTTTCCAAGAGGTCGATCGTGTCGATCGGCAAATAGCCTCGGTCCCATTTCGATCCCTTGTAAGACGAGTAGGAGCCCTTCTCTTTGGCTAGCTCCGTCGATGCGAGGATCGCGTAATAGGAGATCATCTCCATGCTCTTGTCGGCAAAGGAGACGGCCTCATGGCTGGCGTAGCTGATGTTTTGGATGTAGAGGGCGTCCTGGAAGCCCATCAGCCCCAAGCCAATGGGTCGATGGCGCAGGTTGGAGGTCTTCGCCTCTACGGTTGGATAGAAGTTGATGTCGATCACGTTATCGAGCATCCGGACGGCGGTGCGTACCGTCGCAGCGAGCCTCTTTTCATCCAACCCCTTCTCGGTCGTATGAAGAGGGAGGTTGATCGAGCCGAGGTTGCAGACAGCCGTCTCTTCCGCCGACGAGTTGAGGAGGATTTCGGTGCAAAGATTTGACGAATGGACAACCCCCTGATGGTCTTGCGGCGAGCGGATGTTCGAAGGATCTTTGAACGTGATCCAGGGATGGCCCGTTTCAAAGAGCATGCTCAGCATTTTGCGCCAAAGCTGCAGAGCTTCCACTTTTTTATAGAGTTTCAGCTTTCCTTCTTCCACCATCTTTTCGTACTCGGTGTAGCGCTTTTCAAATGCGCTGCCGTAGAGGTCGTGTAGATCCGGGACGTCGCTGGGCGAAAAGAGGGTCCAAGAGCCGTTTTCTCTTACCCGCTTCATGAAGAGGTCGGGGATCCAGTTCGCCGTATTCATATCGTGCGTGCGGCGCCTTTCGTCTCCGGTATTCTTCCGCAGCTCGAGGAAGTCCTCAATGTCGAGATGCCAAGTCTCTAAATATGCGCACATTGCACCCTTTCTCTTTCCGCCCTGGTTCACGGCTACCGCGGTGTCGTTGGCGACTTTCAGGAAGGGGATAACGCCTTGGGAGGAGCCGTTGGTCCCTTTGATGCGGGCGCCGGTTGCGCGGACATTCGTCCAGTCGTTGCCGATGCCGCCGGCCCATTTGGAAAGCTGGGCGTCGTCGGAGACCACCTTGAAGATGTGGCCGAGATCGTCCATCACGGTGGAGAGATAGCAGGAGCTGAGCTGCGAGTGGAGCGTCCCCGAGTTGAAAAGGGTCGGCGTGCTAGATGTAAAGTAGAACTGCGAGAGGACGTCGTAAAATTCGATCGCCCGCTTATTCTTTTGTTCTCCTTCATTGAGGGCCAGGCCCATGGCGACCCGCATCCAGAAAATTTGCGGAGTCTCGATGCGCCTTTGCTCGTGGTGGATGAAGTAGCGGTCATACAGGGTCTGGAGGCCGAGATAGGTGAAGAGGTCGTCGCGGGCCAGATCCATCGCCTTGCCCAGTTCGTCGAGGTCGAAGTCGAGGAGTTTTGGAGAGACGCGCTCGAGGGCGATTCCCTCTTTAAGCGTCTTCTTGAAGTATTCGCGGTGCGCTTTCACAAGTCCTGCTTCCGAAGCGCTCCTTCCAAGCGTTTCCCGATAGATCATATCGAGGAGGAGACGCGAGGCGACCTTTGAATAAGCCGGCTCCAGCTCGATCTTCGATTTTGCTGCAAAGATTTTAGCGAGATCGATTTCAGGCTCTTTCATCCCGTCGTAGAATTGGAGGATGGAGGTTTCCAGAAGCTGGGAGACGGAAACCGATTCTTCCAGTCCGCGGCAGGCAAAGGCAATCGAGTTACGCAGCATGGCATCGCTGATCGAGATCTGTCCGTCTGCGGTCTTGATCTGGAACTGACGGACGGGAAGGTTCTCCTCAAAGGGGACCGAAGAAACGGTCTCCCGTTTATTCGCCTTCTCGGCCCGATACAGGATATAGTATTTGGCGACGTCGAAGATCTTTTCGTTCATCAGCTCCCGCTCGATCCTGTCTTCGATCATGTCGATGTAGAGGGTGTCGCCCTTGGCTGCGAGCTCGGTCATCTCGCCGACGATCTTCTGTGTCAGGATGTTGACGGCCAAGACGACTTCGTCCGGCGAATGCTCCGCAATTTTCCGCGCTCCGCGGAAAGCGTGTTCGATCGATGAGGCGATTTTCATCGGGTTGAAGCGGGTCGGAGTCGTCTTGTCTCGTCGGTAGATCCGGAGGTTTAGGGTCGACGATTCGCGCGCCGCCTTCCTCTCGTCGCGATACAGAATGTAATCGCGCGCCACATCGTGATGCCCATTTTTCATCAGCGTCACTTCTACGACGTCCTGGATCCCTTCAACCGTCAGGCAGGCTCCCTTTGAAGCCAAGGTCAGCACCTGTTTGACT
>DAIDLB010000092.1 GCA_027449725.1 Chlamydiota bacterium | reverse complement strand
TGTATTTTCTTAAATTTCTCTGTGATGGCGCTTTGCACTGGAAGGGCCCGCGAAAGATTGCTCTTCTCGCCAACGCTTTGTGTGAGAAAAAACTACAGATTGATCCTTTTTAGAAGGCAATTGGTCTAAAACCAATTTCGTCAAGTCTATCAAACAGGAACACAACGTTAAAGCGCCTTCGGTATTTGCTATATTGTATTCGACAGGGAACTCTCGGCGCAGATAGTCCACCCACTCCGGTTTCTTGATTAAAAATAGACATGCAGCTTCCTGGCTACTCAATTGACTTTCGATATAGTGCTGCGCCGTCTGCAAATCTACCTCATTTAATGGCGTGGATGAGGAAGCTAAGGTTGTCGGAAAATACTCAATCCTTTCGTTAAACAGATCTCTAAGGTTTCCGAGAAAGGCCATATACGTTTGGATCGGCTCATACGGATTAACCGCACCATCCTGCCAAGCTTTTCGCTCTGTGAAATCTCTGAGCAGTTCGAGCGGCCAAACAGTGTTGATCAGACATTCAGCATAATATGCGATACCTTGGCGATGAGTCCGCATTAAAAGAGCCGCTTGCTCCACAAGCGAAATGGAAAGAGCATATTGAGCCTCATCCCACTCAACACCCTCAGGATTGACAATCGCAAAAAAAGCTCGGTAAAATTCAGGATCTTGTTTCATAAGAGAGAGATAGCTGTAGAAATTCCTTTTGAAAAAATCGTCTTTATAGAGCTTTTGAATGATGGATCTGGTTTGGTTCAACCCTTGACGAATCGAATCGGGTAAGGAGATCTTAATCCTATTGGTCTGGAGAAAAGTTAGATTTTCAAAGTCGAGAATGGTTTGGATTGGATCAAAAGATTCGATAACTCCGCATTCAGTGAATTCAAGTTTTTTTAAATTCCGACATTCCAAAAACTCTTGGGGAAATTCTGTGATTTCGCACTCGTTAACATGCAGGTCCTTCAAATTAGGAAATTGATTCATTTTTGCAAGAAAGCCATTCAGAGTGTTGCAGTCTTCGCTCATACTGCATTGACTAAGAGACAAAGTCTCTAGGCGATCCTTAAAGGGCTGTTGATTCAAGATAGGGTAAAGGCCATCCAAACAAATCTCATTCAAAACCAAATCTCGTTTTTCCGGGTTCACTAAAAAAGAAACAAGCCCTTTTTTGACCTCTAAAACGGAATTTTGGAAATATGAAATCTGTAATTCTTTGATCGCCCATGCATCGATCATTTGCTGTAATTTAGGCGTCCAATCACCCCCCAAATGTTGCGTTCTGGCTGTGGGGGGCGGAAGTGGATAATTGTCTAAAGAACGAAGAAAAGAGGAACTAAATCCTTGTAAGGCCATTTAAACTCCAAAGTTGAGCCGGATATAATAGCACATATGGTGAATGCGCTGTCAAGAAAGATGTGGACATCTTAAAAAGACGATTCCTTGATGGAGCTCCGGCTTCATCAAGGGATTAAAAAAATACCGGGTTTCAAAAGGGCTTGCCCTTTTGCGGGTTTAAGGGCGGAGCCCTTATTTCTTCTTCGGCTTTTTGGTGGTTGCGGCTGCGGCTGCGGGCTCGCTCTTTTTGGTGTTGTGGACGACCCAGATGGGCGAGCTCCAGGCGATGTGGCCATCTTCCTGGACGACGCGGAGGTAGTAGTAGGCGAAGGGAAGGACGCCTTCCTTTTTTGGGTTAAGGGCGACTTGGCCTAGGAGTTCGCTGTCGTCGATTTCGAATTCGACGATGCCGTCTTTGGGCTCGAGGGAGCGCCACTCTTCGCCGTTGCGGATGAGGGTTGCCTCTGCTATGGGGCAGGTGCCGATGGCGTAGCCGGAGATGTGGCGGTTGTATTCGAGGCCTGGGCGCGCTTTCGTTTCAATCTCGGTGCCCATGCCGAATTGGGCGATGTGGAAGCCGAGGATGATTTTTTCTCCTGTCGTGGCGTAGCAGGAGCGGTTTTGCATCGCTTCGAGGAGCGACGAGCGGTTGTGCTCTTTGGCGAGGATGGCGGTCATTCCCGCGGGATATTGCACTTGCTCGGAGTCGAAGAGCTGGTTGTAGGGGCCGCGGTCGTCGTGGCCGCCGGCGACAAAGCCGAAGCGGCAGCCGGCGTTGAGCGCTTTTTGGAGCGACCCTTCGGCGGATTCGGCGATGCAGTTTTTTCCCGAGCCGGAGATGGGGGATGGGTTGCCCGCTTTGGCGGTGCATTCGGATGATCCCCACGAGTTGTAGATCTCGGCCACGCGCTCGTATTCGGGGGAAAAGTCTTCAAAGTCGTAGAGCGTCGTCTTGCCCATCGTGAAGGTGGGGATGGCGATCATCTCTTTGGGGTTGTTTGTCTTGTAGATCTTTTTGAGCGAGTTGCTCTTCGTGTCTTTGCGTCGGAGGATCGGCTTCGCGTCTTTGGCGTAGATGAAGTGGCGGAGGCCCTCGGTTTTGGGCTCGCCGAACCATTGGAAGCCGAGGAGGGCGACGAAGCGGTCGTCTTCGTTGAATTCGGCGATCTGCTGGTTGATCAGCTTCCAGACGTCGTTGGAGGTCTCTTCTTCCGCGTCGAAGTTGGAGGTGGCGATGAACTGGAGAGCCCTTTCATCGCGGGCGTAGCGGAGATACGATTCGATGTTTTCGGCGGAGTCGGCTCGTTCCCATTCGCCGTGGAGCACGCCCCAGTAGAGGCTCAGCGGACTGTCGGCAAGACAGCGGATCGGCGAGGAGAGGAACGTCTCGTTCGATTTCAGGTTGTTGAGCTTGATCTTGTAGAGGCCCGGTTCGTTGAAGTAGAGGTTGGGAAGGGCGATGAAGCCGGTCTCGGGGATAAAGAGCTTCCAGTTGAGATTTTCGCGCAGGTTTTCGTAGCTCAGGTCGATGAGCGTCCCTTCGGGAGCGTTGCACGTGAGGTTGCCGTATTTGTCTTCAAAGCGGACGACGACGTCGAAGCGGCGGTTCCTCGCGACGAGAGAAGGGGCGATGACGCGCAGGTTGTGGAGGATGTTGCCGCGCACGTCGATGCCGAAGATTTCGGGTTGCTCCTTGTAGTCTCCTTTCCCCTTGGTATCGATGTAGAGGTGAAAGGGGCGGCGCCGCTGAGTCATCCGTTGGCAGCTGTTGGCGCTGATGTGGATGATGAAATTTTCTCCCTGCTTGATTTCGGCGGGAAGGGTGAATTCGAAGGAGCCGTGAGGGGTCTCGAGGGCGGCGGCGGGAAGGGTTTTGCCGCCGGGAATTTCGGCCCAGATCAGGTTGGCTTTTTCTTTAGGGTTTGTGTGCGGGATTTGCCAGTCGATCGGCCGTCCTTTGCTCTGCATGTCAAAGCGGAGTTTGGTCCCCTTGGGTAGGTTGGCGGCTGTTGTGTAGACGAACTTCCAGGTGGCGCTGTTGCCTGCCAGGGCGTGGTTGGGCTCGCAGTAGCAGATCGATCTTCGCATGTCTTTTTATCCTCTAGCTTTTAGTTCATTTTGCCTGACGGATTGATTCTAATCCAAGTCAATTCATGTTTGTTATGGGAAAGGTGCAGAGTAGCGCTCCCTTCAATCTTTTCGAATTCGCGCGCAATCGCGTAATCTGTTTTTCCCTGAAATTTCAGGGTGCAGACCATGTTGGCGTTTGATTTGGCGGAGAGCCATTTTTCGACCCAGCGGAGAAGTTTTTCGGGCGTGCAGGCAGCATCGGAAAAGAGCCAGGCGATGTCTTGCATCGGTTCTAGGGCGAAGGCGTCTTGTCTGAGGAAGGAATGGGGAGTGATTTCGGGAGCGAGAGGGGCGCGGTCGACGGCGATGACGCGGGCGCCGAGTTGGCTTAGAACCCAAGTCCAGCTCCCCGGGCTGGCCCCAATCTCGAGACAGAGGTCGCCGGGCTTCGGCATCGTGCCTATGAGAGTGAAGAGCTCCCAGAGTTTGAGGTAAGCGCGGGACGGCGGGACTTTCGTTTCAAGAAAGTGGGGCTCTCCGTGGGGAAACGGGCTAGAGCAGACGGGAGATGCGAGGAGAGTTTTTTCATCGAGAAGCATCCAGGAGCCGAGCGGCGCAGCAGGGCGTTTGCAGGGGAAGGGGAGGGGCTTTTGCGAGAAATAGGGGAGCTTTTCCTGGATGAGAGATCCTTTTCGAACGAGTTGGTGGGGGTAAAACGCCCAGAGGCTTCCGAGCTCGCGAAGCTTTTTTGCCGCGTCGGAAACTGAGGAAAAAGAGAGGATCCGCGGCTCAATCCAGGTATTTTGCGCCCAGAGCGGCTTTTTTGCGGAGGAGAGAAAGAGGCGGTCGTAGCGCTCGGTCGTCCCTAGCTCCGCTGCTAATTGCTCTGCAAATCCCTCGGGCGCGAGATAGCCGTTTTTCATGCGCGGTGTTGCCGGTAGTATTCGCTCATGCAAAGGGCTGCGGCGACGGAGACGTTCAGGCTTTCGACGGCGCCGCTGCCGGGAATCCGGATGCAGTGGTCCGCTTGGGCGAGGATCTGCTTGCTGACGCCATCTGTCTCCGAGCCGAAGATGAGGGCGGAGCGGGGAGGGAAGCGGAAGGAGTAGAGGGGGTCGCCTTTATGCGATGAAGTGGCTATCAGGGCGCAGCGGTTTTTCTTCAGCCAGGCGAGCGGTTCTTCGAGGGACAAGAGCGGGATCTCTTCCGCGCCTCCCATAGCGATGCGGCAGCATGAGGGAGAAAGAGAGTCTTTTACGCCTGCGATGCCGGAGAGGGAGAAGTGGGCCGCGCTCCGGAGGATGGCGCCGAGGTTGTGCGGGTTTTGGACGCCGTCAAGATAGAGGAGGCACGCCTTGCCTTCTTTCGGAAGGTTGGGTGCACCCAGCTTCGGCATCTTGGCCAAGAGGCAAATCCCTTCGTGATGAACCGAATCGGAAACCTTATTCAATTCGTCTGCGCCAATCAGATGGTAGGCTTTCTTATTCTCGGCGCACCACTTGAGGAGTGGGCGGAGCGCTTTGAGATGAACCGGATCGAGGTAGACGCGGATGATATCTTCCGGTCTTTTTTTCCAGATGGCGAGACAGGCGTGAAAGCCGTAGTATTTTATTTCTTTCATGGCGGACAGTATGCCATTGAATATGTTTATTTTAAAGAGGTAATTGCAAAACTGGATGCCCGAGTTTTGCAATTGCCTCTAAAGGTTCGTTTCCGAAAAGAAGCATTCGAGCCTTCCGCTTTCGGGGTTTGTCCTGTAATAAAAAATTTCATTCCCTTTTTTAAAGGCGAGGGCGATGGGGCCGGAGCGGGGGTAGGAGATGGAGATCGAGAGATTGTCCGGGGGAAAAGGGAATTGTTTTAAATAGGGTCTAGCTTCCTCGTCGCGATTGATCGCTTCGACGATTTTTTGAGCTGCCAGGCGCTGGACTGCTCTTGCTTCGTCGACCGTTCCCTCCCGGCCGGAGGAAAAGAGAAGCTCCAGTTCATCGATTGTTTCCGGCATCGAGCCGCCGGAGCCGATGAAGCGGAGGGAAAACTCATCCTGGATGTCCCTCCCGAGCCTCTCGAGGAGCCGATCGGCGGCCCGGACATGCGGCTCGGAAGAGCAGCCGGCCAGGAGAAGAAGCAAGCTAACGGATCGTAAAAAAATAACTGCTACACCTCTCGAGGGAAAATTCCATTCATCTCTTGACGATTTTTCCTTGCAGAGATGGACAGAGATATCTGCTGCGGAAAAATCTTCAAGATCTGAACGGCTTTTCTCCTCGATAGGTGTGGCATTTATTTTTTTACGATCCCTAACGACCGTCGTAAAGCCCATAGCGGCTTCTCCATCTGGCGATTTGTTCTTCCAACGCGTTGAGGTAGGTCGTTCCCAAAAACGAGTGATCGATGAAGAGAAATGTCCGCTCGTCCCAGGTTGAGGTGCAGGGGATGAATTGCATGCGGCAATTGTGTGCGCTCAAAAGCATGTTGGCAAGGGCCTGTCCTCCGATCCCGAAGAGATAGCCGCCGACGCTTAAAAAATCAAATCGCGAGTAGAGGTTCAATGTGTAGTAGCCGTAGTTGGCCGGGATGGGGAGGACTGGGGTCATTGCGAAGAGGTAGAGGTGGCGCTGCAGATGCAGCTTTTCTTCCGGCTCCATTCCTTCGATGGCACGCCTGGCAAGAACGCCTGCTTCGCTGTGGAGGATGCAGCCCCAGAGAAGGTCGGGGTTGGTCGCATGGATTTCTGTTTCGAGCGCTTGGAAAAAGAGCCTCGTCTTGCGGACCGCCGGCGTGTCGATTGAGGCGACTTCTTCGAGGAGGCGAACGACGTCTCGCATAAGCCCTTTGCTTTTGTTGTGGAGGCCTATAAAGAGGGTCCCTTCAGGTACCCTATTTGCAATCTCCCGGCACGATTCGAGAAACAGGGAGAGGGGGGTCTTGATGCCGTTTTGATAGGTCAAGAGGCCGACTTCGCGGCCGTTGGAAGGGAGTAGCTCGGGCAGGTGGCGCAAGAGATCGAACGTGTCCTTCTGCAGCTCTTCCTCTGTGAGGCAAAGCTTATGCAAATGGGCGCAAGAGATTGCAAAGTCGACTTTTATGCCGCCGATTTCTCCTTCGCAATGGATCACTTCCGATGCGGAAAGCGATTCGATGGGAAATTCGATCGCGATGCCGAAAAGAAAAGCCGGAAGAAGCAATGCTGCCCAAATCATGGGCGGGGATCGTAAAGAATATTTGAATTTTAGATCAAGCTGCGAATCCAGAGAAGAGAAGGAGCACCCTTCCGGTTCAGCCACCGGTGGTGGCAGACGAGCCATTGATCCGAGGGCAGGCTTTCTGCCCATGCAAGAACCGCCTCT
>DAIDLB010000091.1 GCA_027449725.1 Chlamydiota bacterium | reverse complement strand
TCCACATCCTGGAAGAGAGATTTGAAGTTCATCCGGCGATAGAGATTCGATAGCCCCTCGCTATCCGGCTCTTTCAGCCGATAGAAAGACTCAACTTTTGGTACTTCGACTTTGAGATCAAGCGTGGCGAGCTGACGGCTCATCAGGGCGAGCTCTTTTTCATTCCTCAACGTCTCCTGTTTTTTTGCCCCTTTGACCTTTTCGGGATGGGCGAGGATTTCGTCGAGCGTCCCGAACTCCTGCAAGAGCGCGGCGGCCGTTTTAGCGCCGAATCCCGGAAGGCCCGGGATGTTGTCCGAACTGTCTCCCATCATGGCGAGAAGATCGAGCATCTGATCGGGCCTGACCCCATACAGCTCTTCGACTTCTTTGGGGGTGATGAGGAGGTTGTCTTTGTGCGCATGGATCATCGAGACATTCGCATCGACGAGCTGCATCAGGTCTTTGTCGCTCGAACAGAGGTAGACGTGCGCTTCCTTTTCTTTTGCAAAATGAGCGATGGCCGCCATCGTGTCATCGGCTTCTACGCCGTCAACCGATAGGACCGGATAGCCCGCCAGCTCGCAAAACTCGTAGGCCCACGCGAACTGGGGAAAGAGGTCCTCGGGAGCGCCTTTCCTGTGCATTTTATATTCCGCATACACCTCTCTTCTCGACTTTTTGTTGTCGGGACCATCAAAGACGATCGCCGCATGCGTCGGACAGACCTCGCGAAAGAGCTTTTGCACCGAGCGGATGAAGCCGTAAAGGGCGCTTGTCGACTGCCCCTCTCCGTTTGTCATCGGCCCGATCGCATAATAGGAGCGAAAGAGGAAGTTGACGGCGTCGATGATGTAGATCGATTCCATTACGGCTGATAGAGGTA
Source organism: Chlamydiota bacterium (assembly GCA_027449725.1). Classification (GTDB taxonomy): domain Bacteria; phylum Chlamydiota; class Chlamydiia; order Chlamydiales; family SM23-39; genus JAKBAE01. The sequence continues at coordinate 1,084 of DAIDLB010000091.1, read as the reverse complement.
GGCGACCTTGTCGCGGATGAGAAACGACTTATCCTGACCGATCTGCAGTTGATGTTCGATTTTTCCTTGCGAAAGCGGCGAGCGGCCGCTGAGAAGGGAACTCAAAAAGCGGAATTCCGGCTTGAGCTGGACGATTTGATATGGTTTTTCCGGGTCGATGCCGGCTGCTTGCATGAGCGCCAAAACAGTTTCTTTGTAGGAGCTGTCGGCGACGTCGATGTAGCCTCTTTCCTGGGCGGCGGGCGGAGAAAAGACGTTCGCTCCGTATTCGTTGATGAGCTTCGTTCGGTCCATGCCAGAGCGCGCGGCCGTCACGACATCGACGAATTGCTGATAGTAATACGAGGTAAGCGCCTGGAGAGAGGCGTCTTCGTCGGGTTTCCAGGTGCGAAACGGGGTCATCATGTCCTTGTTGAGGCCGTCGGTGATGGTTTTTGCCTGGATGCCGACCCGGCTCATCGCATCGCTGAAGTTGAAGAAGGGGCCGATGAGGACGCCGACCGAGCCGACGATGCCGGAGGGGCTGCAATAGAGCTTGTCTGCTGCGGAAGAGATGTAGACGCCTCCCGACGCGCAAAGGCCGTCGATGTAGCCATAGACGGGCACTTTGAATTTTTCTTTATAGGCAAGCAGCATCCGGTAGATGATGTCGGAGTCGTTGGTGGTCCCTCCCGGGGTGTCGAAATGGAGCAAAATCGCCTTCACGCGGTTGTTTGCAAGGAGCCCGGTCCTCGAATCGACGAGGATGTTTTGGATCGTTTCTGCGTCGAGTTTTGTCGGCTCGCCAATGATGCCGTGGAAGTTGATTTGGAGGATGACCGGCGCTGTCAAAGAGCTTAAGTCGCGCTTCCACTCGAGGTCGGGAAGAACTTCAAGCGAGGTTTTCTCTTCCTGCTTATAGGGCGACGAGAGGGCGGAATAGGCGACAAGAGCGACCGTCAGCGCCAAAACGGCCCCGAGCAAGATAAAGAAGGCGCGGCAAAAGCCGCGGAGGGCGGAGACAAAAATTGATTCGCGCTGAATTTCCATAAATGGGCCTGGAGTGATATGAGGGGATTGCAAAACTCGCTTCGCAGGTCAAAAA
>DAIDLB010000090.1 GCA_027449725.1 Chlamydiota bacterium | reverse complement strand
CGAGAAGATCGCGATGCTGAAGAGGGCGCAAAGCGGGATTGTCACCAGCCACGAGATGAGGATGTCGGCGAGGGTTTTGAGGTTGAGCGCTTGCAGGCCCCTTGCCATGCCGACGCCGAAGACGGCGCCTACAAGAGCGTGCGTTGTCGAGATAGGGAGGCCGAGCTTCGAGGCGGCCAGGATCGTGGCGGCGGCGCCGAATTCGGCTGAAAAGCCCCGCGTCGGCGTCAGCTCGGTGATCTTGCTGCCGATGGTTTCGATGACGCGCCAGCCCCAAGTCGCAAGGCCGATGACGATGCCGGCTCCGCCGAGAGCGAGAAGCCAAGAGGGGACGGCCGTATGGGTGGCAATCGTGTTGCTTTTGAGGACGGTAAGGACGGCGTTGACCGGTCCGATTGCGTTGGCTACGTCGTTCGCTCCGTGCGCGAAGGCAACCATGCAGGCGCTCAGGATTTGGAGCGAGACGAAAATTTTTTCGACTCCCTGGTATTGCGTCGTCGAGCTGGTGAAGGGGGCGCTTCTCTTTGCTTGCAGGGCCAAATCGCGCACCTGAGAGAGCGCCGCGGAGATCTTTTCATGGACCGCGCTGCTTTTATTCGAGAGATAGACGCGCTGGAGGTGGTGGAGCGCCTTTTCCAGCCCGACGGCTTGCTCGGGGAGGAAGTCGCTGGCCGATTGCAAGGCGACTTGAGGCGCTCTTTGGACAAGTCGGTGGCTGACGAAGGCGGCGGCAGAGCCGCAGGCGAGGGCCAAGCCAATCGAGCCCGATAGGGAGAGGTCGAGATGGAGGTCGACGAGTCCGTTGTAAAAAAGGCTCCAGCTCAAGAGGGCAAAACAGAGGAAGACAAAAACAGGGGCAAGCCTTCTCGAGGCGGCCAGAGGATCGAGAGCGTAGAAGATCTTTCGCTGGATGATGCTGAAGATGAAATAGGAAACGATGGCGCTCAAAAAGGGCGAGAGAACCCAGCTTGCGGCGATCTCCCAGATCACACCCCATTGCACCGCCTCCGGCCCGCCCGCGACCAGACCGAAGCCCAGCACCGCGCCGACGATCGCATGGGTAGTGGAGATCGGAAGCCCAAAGTAAGAGGCGAACTGGAGGAGGATGCCTGTCGCCAGGAGGGAACCGAGCATCCCATAGACAAAATCAAGCGGGGCGGCGGAAAAAAGAGTTGGGTCGAGAATGCCCCGCTGGATCGTTTCCGAAACGCTGGAGCCGACAAAAAATGCTCCCGAAAACTCGAGGATAGCTGCGAGAAAGACCGCTTTTTTAAGGGTAAGCGCTTTCGATCCCACCGAAGTGCCCATCGCGTTGGCGACGTCGTTGGCGCCGATGTTCCAGGCCATGTAAAAGCCGGAAATAAGCGTCAGGAAGGCAAGCAGCGTATGGGTTTCCATCAGTGCAACTCGAGCAGCATTCGTATTCTGTTGCCCAGCTTCTCAGCCAGATGGGAGAGGCTTGAGATATCTTCGATCAGAGTCAGCCAGAGGTGGAATTCCGGCTGCGCCAGCCGCTCTCCCGCCTGGTAGATCGAGCGTTTCAGGGTGTATTCAATCTGGTCGGCCTCGTATTCGAAGAAAGCGATCTGTTCGACCATTCCCTTTACCTTCTCCGCCTCGATGCCGCCGAACGAACATTCGAGCAGTTCGTCGAGTTCCCGGACCACTTCCCTTCCAAGCCAGAAAGCCTCGATGTTCTTTTGGCAAAACCGGGTGAAATCGGCCCGGATTTCCTCGAGGATGGAGAGGGGATAGAGGCAGGCATGGAGCGCGATCGCCTGCGCCTGGTCTGCCAAAGAATCTTGCAGGGCGAGGATTTCGAGGAGGGCGCTCCGATCGACGGGCAAAAACAGGCTTTTCGGAAGGTGGTTTCGGATGTCGTTTTTTGTCAGGTCGGCTTCGTGCTCGAGCCGAGAGATCTGCTCGGCCGTTTTTTGGAGCGCCTTCTCATCTTTTTCACTGAGCGCTTTAAAGAGAGAGGGCAGTTGTCCGACGCAGCTCGCCACGCGGTCCATGTGCGTCTGGAGAGGGGCGAACGGCGACTTGCCGAAGAGCTTGGCAATGTTCAGCATGGCAGGTAAAATTTTGATGCAATCATCGTCTCAGGATGCGTTAAAAGGCAATAGTTATTTTTCGCCCTTTTCAGCGAAAATCAGCTCTCTGTCCCGCTTGGAAAGAGGGCGGTAGTCCCCCTCTTGCAGCGTGCCGAGGAGAAGGGAACCGATCCGGATCCGCCTCAGCTCGATGATGTTGAGCCCTGCCCGCTCGCAGAGGATTCGCACCTCGTGCTTTTTTCCCTCTTTGACGCAGATCTTGAGGGTGCCGCTCCGCACCTTCCGAACCACTTTGGGCCGGATCCAGCGGCGGTCGATGCGCGCTCCTGAAGAGAGGGTCTTTAGGTTGTCGGCGGTGATCTCTTGGACGGTCTTGACCAGGTATTCCTTTACGACGTTCGAAGAGGGGTGGATCACCTGGTTGGAAAATGTGCCGTCGTTTGTGACGAGGAGGAGGCCGCACGAGTCTTTATCGAGGCGGCCGACAGTAAAGAGCCGCTCGTTCCGGTTCGGGATCAGATCGAGGACGATCCGCTTGGCTCCGGGCCGGACGCTCGAGCAGATGAAGCCGGGCGGCTTGTTGAGCATGAAGTAAATTTTTGATTCTTCGCCCTTCACCTCTTCTTCATCGACGGTGATCCTGTCTTTGGACCAGTCGATCCGGGTCTGCGGCGTAAGGACCACGGCGCCGTTCACCTTGACGCGCCCTTCGAAAATCAGTTCTTCGGAAGCCCTTCTGGAAGCGATTCCGGCGGCTGCGAGTGCTTTGGCAAGTCGTTTTTCTGACATATAATTCCCTGTTCGCATAGAGTTTACTGAAAGTGGCTTTACTTGGATAGCTTCAATTAGTTAAAATCTCAGGTCTATGGCAAAACTCATTCTGATGCGCCACGGCCAGTCAGATCGG
>DAIDLB010000089.1 GCA_027449725.1 Chlamydiota bacterium | reverse complement strand
AGGGAGAGTCGAACACAACCGTATGGGTTCCGGGAACCGATCCTACGCGAAGGGCCGCCATCTCCATTTTGTCCACCCTCCGGATTTTCTGCTCAACCCGGCGGCAGATCTCCAGGGCGGTTCCGGAAGGAGCGTCTTTTTTTTGGCTGTGGTGAAGCTCGTGGCCGGCGACTCCGTACTCGTCAAAACGGTCGATCAGCTCGGCGGCCCTTTCAACGATTTTCAAGAAGAGATGGACGCCCAAAGAAAAATTCGGCGCGAACAAGACGCCGATCCTGTGCTTTTCTGCAATCGCTTTTGCAACGTCCAAACGATCGAGCCATCCCGTCGTCCCGATGACGACATTTTTGCCTCTTTCCGCCGCTTGGTTTAAATGGCCGATCACAGCGCTTGCTTCGGAAAAGTCGATGCAGACATCGGCCTCCCGGACTGCATCCCAATCGGCGCTTTGAGACGAAATGCGGCAGACGATCCTGTGCCCCCGCTCCAAAGCCGCCTGTTCGATCAGCCGGCCCATTTTTCCGTACCCCAATAAGGCAATGTTCATGAATGTCCTCCAAAAAAGGCTGCATGCAAGGCAGCGACTGCCTGTTTTAATTGAGCGTCATCGACGATCACGCTGGTGTTGATTTTGGATGCCCCATGCGAAATCATCTGCACGTCGATCCGCTCCCGGTTCAAGGCGGAAAGCATTGTCTCCAAAAGTTCCGAGGAGCGCCCGGCTTTTCCGATGAGCGTAAGGATCGATTTTCCTGCACTTACGCGGATTTTGGCAAACGGTTCGATCCGCTCGATGAGCGGATCCAGGGCCGTCTCGGAAAGAGTCAAAGAAAGGCTCACTTCGCTCGTCGCAATTGCATCGACAGAGAGGTGCAAATCGGCAAATACTTGAAACACACGGGCCAAAAATCCCGCTTGGCCGAGCATCCGGGTCGATGCGATATGGACGAGGGCCTGGCCCGATTTGTGGGCGATGGCAACAACGCCCCCACCCTCTTCCTCCGAGTGGAGGATCACCGTCCCCGGATGATCCGGATCGCGGTGGTTTTTTACGCGGACGGGGATCTTGGCACACATCGCAGGCAGGATCGAAGTGGGGTGAAGCACTTTCGCGCCGAAATAGGCCAGCTCGGCAGCTTCGTCGAACGAGAGCAGCTTTAGAGGCGCGGCATCGGGGACGAGGCGGGGATCGGCAGAGAGAATCCCGTCGACGTCTTTCCAGAGCTGGATTTCATGAGCGCCAAGCGCCCTGCCGAGGACCGATGCGGTCAAATCGCTTCCCCCTCTCCCCAGCGTCGTGATGTGCCCCTGGCTGTCTTTCCCGATAAAACCCGCCACGACCGGAATCGTCGAGACTTCCTGTAGAGTCCGACGGACCCGTTCATACGACTCGGGGAGCACCTCCGCTTTTCCGTGCTCGGAGGTCGTCAACACGCCCGCATCCCATCCGTCGAATGGGGTAGAAGAAATCCCCATCCGGTTTAAATAGGCGGAAAACAGCCGGATGGAGAGCCTTTCGCCGAAAGAGAGGAGCGCGTCGCGGGTTTTCGGCGTTAGCTCTCCGATGAGCGCGATGCCGCGCAAAAGGGATCGCAGCTCGTCAAAGTGCGTATCGAGCAATTTGGGAGGAAGATCAAGAGCAGACAAAAGAGCGCGGTGGAACTCTTCGATCCTCGGGAACATCACCTGTTGATGCAAAGCGTTTTGCCCCGCGTCGATGAGATCTTCCGTCGTCCTTCCCATAGCGGAAAGCACCAACACAGGGCGTAAATGCCTCTGTTTTTGCAAAGTGGCGGCTGTATCCCGAATTCTTTCGGGCGTTTGCAGAGAACTGCCGCCGAATTTCATAATCAGCATAATCAAACCAATGTATAATCGCTATAAACCAATCCCATTTAGGAATTGTAAAAACACATAAAAAAAGCAAAAAAAAGAGGGGAAAATTACTTTCGTTTAGAGCAAACGAAAAGAGACTTACGTTTTAAAGAAGAGATAGGGGATGCAAAGCGGGGCTGTTCAATCAATAGACACATAGACTCTCCATACGGATAGGTTGATTCTGAAGAAATTGTACTGCAATCCGCCATTTATGGATATACCCTCGAGGAAAATAAAATTTACTACATTTACAGAAACTCAGAAATGCATTATGATCCACTATCAATCATCAAAACTGAGGAATAATGTTAAATTCAATTCAATTTGGCAATAAAATATCCAGTTCTCCTTCTTCGCGAAGGGAGCTAGAGGAACCGCTCTCCCAAAAAGTAAACCGTGTATTTGAAGAAAACAGGGGTTGCTTTTCAAGCAAGGCTTGCAAAAACATCCGCACTACAATTGAAGTACTGGAAGACGCAGAGCAGCTTTTGGAGGGAAAAACACTGAAATACAAACATTTCAGCGCTCATAAACGAGACCAAAAACGGCTGACGGCCTTTTTCGCGCAGGTATGCTTCGCCGCTAATTTCGCTTATGAGAAAGACCCCCTCCTGTTCATCAACGCCTTGGATGTGACCGGATGCCACATCAAACGCGGAAATGCCATCCTCGACTACTATTCGCAAATCGCCTAAAACCAGTCTGTCGATTTGAGGATCAGCATTCTCTCGGCATTGCTGTTTTGCCTGAAAAACGCCTCGACATACGTATCAAACCGCTCCATTTCTTCGGCAGACAGCCTCGTTTCCGCATTCGCCCTGAGATAAGCCTTAAACGGATCCAATTTCATCATGTTTTCGCCTCCGTCTTCGGCAACCCAGCTGTCAAACAGGGAGTTCATGATTGCCAAAATTTCCTGAGGGCGGCCATCGGCTTCCGCAGACAGAATGCCCTCTGCCATAAGGAGCTGAAAATCGCCTTTGTCGTAGGGAAATTTCTGGGCAAATGGCGCCAAAAACTCTTGAAATGCCTCCAGCGGCATCGGACGTTTCGCTTTCGCGCTAACCTGATAGATATTGGCCATTTCCTGCAAGAAAAGCGTGCCGCCCGCTAAAAAAGCGCTGTTGTGATCGGTAATTTTGGCCGTTGTTTTTTCGTAGCAGCCGTTTTTCGGGAGGACCTTGCTGAAAAAATAGGAAGAGAACTCCAAAGCTTCTGCACGTTCATATGCCTGCCTGACCCCTTCGTGCAATTCCACGCAAACGCGCTGCAATTGCCTGTCTCCCCGTTTATGGGAACCAAAATGCTTGTATTTCACCTTGGACCCCGTAAGAATATTTTGCGCGTCTTCGAGTGTCTCAAGGGTGCCAAGAATGTTTTTCCGCTGTGCTTCCAGATCAGGATCTTCTTTCGCCCGCCTCTCGAATTCGGCTCTCAGCTTTTTCGTGTCGGCAAACTGAATGGGAGGAGCTTTTTTCCCTCCAAGCACACCGGTGACCGCGTTCTCCATGTCTTCGTCATTTGCCTTCTTTTCCCATTTTCTTCTGCCGTAAGACGCGCTCGACGGCCCCGGGATTGCATTCCGCACCTTGGAGCGTTTTTCTTCCGGAGCGGAATAGGATTCGCTAAACGAAGCCTCCATCTTAAAAGATATCGAACTCGCCATAATACCACCTCCACCTAAATTGAATTTAATCTTACATTTATAACACAAAACTTTGATTTATTAAAAGAAAAATAATACCTTTTCAATGCTTCTTTATAATTAAAATATTTTTTCAAAAACCCTGTTCAAAAAATTCCATTTGCGCTAAAAGCCAAATAGGATAACCTCTAGCGCTTGTACTATGCGAATTGCCCTCATCATCCTTTGTAGCCTTGCGGTTTTTTTAGGCGGAGTGATCCTCTGGCACAAGTTCCCCCATATGCGCACAAAAGCGGAAGATTTGCTTAGCTCGGGGACGTTCCAGACCCTGGAAGTGCGCTATTCCGCCGAAGCGATCATGGAGGCGCATAGGCGCGAGCTCTTGAAAGACAACGAACACGTCTATCTCGAACCGTCGCTGAAGTTCTACCCTTACCTTCTGATGGAGGTCAAATACAACCGTTCTTTCGATCGCACGGGAGAAGGGGTGATCCTCTGGGGCCTTGTCGACGGCGAGATGGTGATCAATGCGAGCACCTGGGAAAAAACGCACGGGTTTCGCGACTGCATCGCTTCCAACGCGACGCGGCAGGAGTTCAAGATCATCAACGCGCTGGCGAGCCGGGGAGGGTCCTGGGATCGCGAGGGGATCTCGAAATTCTTAAATATCGAAAACCACCTGCTTGACGAGTGGGCGGAGGCGTGCCGCAAAAAAAGCCTGATCGTCCAAAACGGCAACAGCTACCGGCTCCATCTCCAAAGCCCGCGGCTGCAGGTCATTCCTGAAACCCGCCTCGATCTGAACCTTGTCACGAAGAAGACCAAGAGTGCGGAAAGGGCGCGAAAGCGCTTTCGTTCCGCCCAGGTGGAGCAAATCGCCCGCGCCGCCTTCGGCCCCGACTTTGCGATCCGCAAGACAACCGAAATTTTTCTTCCCGTCTACAGCATCACCGTCCAGAATCCGGACGGCTCCCAAATGACCTCCTACTGGAACGCCCTCAACGGAAAACGGCTTTCCCAGCCCTACTATCTTGAATAAAAGGCTCGGATAGCCTAAGATTAGACGCCTTGGAAAGATGGCTGAGTGGCCGAAGGCACGTCCCTGCTAAGGACGCGTACTCTGTAAAGGGGTACCGAGGGTTCAAATCCCTCTCTTTCCGTTCTTCAGATCGGATAGTGCAATAAGAAATAACAGGATGGTAGGATGGCCAGGGCAGTGCATTTGCTTTTTTATCCTGATTATCCTGCCCTCCTGTTATTTCTTATTGCGCCATCCGAATTTTAGCGCGTCAGCCCTGTTCCGTTCTTTCTTTTTAGCAGCAAATTTTTTACAGTAGAGACTATGTCCAAGAAAAGAGAATTCGACGTCAAGATCCCCCCCAATTCGAAAGAATCGGAGATGATGGTGCTCGGCTGCATGCTGACGAGCGTCAACGGCCTGAATATCGCGGCCGATCTTCTCGAGGACATCGACTTTTACTACACCGAGCACCAAACGATCTTCGGCTCTCTGAAGACCGCCTACTGTTCGGACCGTCCGGCGGACATCCACCTGATTGCGGAAGATCTGAAGCGGCAAAACAAGCTCGACTCGATCGGCGGCATCAGCTACCTGACAGCCCTGGCCCAATTCGCAGGCACCTCCGCCTATATCGAAGAGTACGCCAGCCTGGTGCGGGAGAAGGCGATCCTCCGGCGCATGGTCCACGCGGCGCAGAGCATCGAAAAATCAGCGCTCTCCGAACCGGATGACGTTCACGCGGCGCTCGACGAGGCGCAAGCGCGCTTTTTCCAGATCTCGCAATCGGCGCAAAACAGTCCGGGCGTCTCGCTCAAAGACCTGATCACCGGGTCGAAAGCGGAATCGGGGCTGCCCTACCTGAAAGAACTGCAGGAGCGGCAGCAAAAATTCCAGGAGCGGGACCCAAACGATCCGGCCGTCACAGGACTCCCCACGCACTTCATCGACCTGGACAAAGTGCTCAATGGCCTGTCTCCCTCCAACCTCTACATCATGGCCGCGCGCCCGGCGATGGGAAAAACAGCCCTCGCCCTCAACATCTGCGAACAGATCTGCTTTAAAAATCGCGTCCCCACAGGCATCTTCTCTCTCGAGATGAGCGCAGCGCAGCTCCTCCACCGCGTAATCTGTTCCCAATCGGAGGTGGAATCGGACAAGATCCAAACCGGAGCGCTCAACGGCTCCGAATACCAGCGGATCGTCGCTGCGGTCAATGCGATGCAAAAGCACTCGATGATCATCGACGATCAACCGGGCCTCAAGATCACCGACCTGCGCGCACGCGCACGCCGGATGAAAGAGACTCACGACATCGGCTTTTTGATGATCGACTATCTGCAGCTAATCAGCGGATCGGGCAACATGCGCGCGGCGGAAAACAGGCAAAATGAGATCTCTGAGATTTCGCGCATGATGAAAAACCTGGCGCGCGAGCTCAACATCCCCGTCCTCTGCCTGGCGCAGCTCTCGCGCAAAGTCGAAGAGCGGCAAGGCCACCGCCCCATGATGAGCGATTTACGCGAGTCGGGCTGCCTTACCGGCGATGCAGAAATTCAAGACGCCGACACAGGCAGAGTCTACACGATCCGGGAACTGGCTGAACGGAGAGAACAAACGCCGATTCAAGTCTTCGCTGTCGACAAGGACCTCAAAGTCGGCAAATACGCAATGCTAAAAGCCTTTTATTCAGGCAAAAAAACCGTCTATGAACTGAAAACTAAAAGCGGCCGCAGCATTAAGGCCAGCGCAAACCATCCATTTCTCAAGTTGGAGGGCTGGACACGCCTCGATGACCTTAAAACAGGCGATCGCATCGCGATCCCTCGAAATATGAATATATCCGGACGCCGATCGCTTGAAAAAGACGAACTGGCCTTATTAGGCCATCTGCTTGGCGATGGGTGCATTCTACCCAACCAGCCCTATCATTACACAACTGCCGATCTTTCAAACCTGCAAACAGTCGAAGTTACTTCAAAAAAATTGTTTGGGATTAATGGTAAAATTGTCGCTCAAAAGAACTGGCATCATATTTATTTGCCAAGTCCGACACGGCTTACACGTGGGAAGTGCCATCCAATCACAACGTGGTTTTCTAATCTGGGTATTGAGCGCGTGCGTTCATATGAGAAACAAATTCCTCAAGCTGTTCTCTCCAGTCCAGCTTCTCAGAGAACGTATTTTCTGCATCATCTTTGGGCAACCGATGGGAATGTAAGCGAAAAACGAATCTCGGGAAGAAAGCCAGCAGCGGCAATTTACTATGCATCATCAAGTCCTCGTTTAGCTAAGCAAGTGCAACATTTATTACTTTCCTTAGGAATACATAGCTCCCTGCGCGCAGCCCCCTCAAAAAAGGGGTATCGCACAATGCATCATGTTAATATAGAAGGCTCGCATAATCAAAAACT
>DAIDLB010000088.1 GCA_027449725.1 Chlamydiota bacterium | reverse complement strand
TCGAGACGAGGATTTCATCGCCCGGCTCGAAGAGAAAAGTGCGAGCGACGAGGTTGATTGCATCCGTTGTGCCGCGGGTAAAGACGATCTCGTCGGAAGAGGGGGCGTTGAGAAAGCGGCGGGCGGCTTCACGCGCCTCCGCATAGAGTTCGGTTGCCCGGATCGATTGGCGGTAGGCGGCGCGATGGACCGTCCCGTAGTCTTCCGTATAGAAGCGGGAGATCGCTTCGATGACGCAGTCGGGCTTGTGTGCCGTCGCTGCGGAGTCGAGATAGGCTAGGTTCGGATGGTTGCGGAGAAAGGGAAAGGCGTCTCTCATCGGAGCCTCGCCTGGAGCGCCTCTCGAAAAGGAGCGAAAGAGAGGTCGTCTATCAGCTCGGAACAAAAGCCTCGGAAGAGAAGCTGTTTTGCCTCGGAGGCCGGGATGCCGCGCGCCTGGAAATAGAATAGCTCTTCAGGGCTAAGCTGGGAAAAGGTCGCGCCGTGGGACGCTTTCACATCGTCGGCGAAGATCTCGAGGTTCGGCTTTGAGTGGGCGGCCGCATCGGCGCTGAGGATCAGGTTCTGGTTGAGCTGGTATGCCTCGGTTTTTTGCGCTACCGGATGGACGTAGATTTTTCCCTCGAAACTCGATCGCGCCGTTTCTTGAAGCGCCTTTTTAAAATGCTGGCGGGAGAGGCAGTGGGGCGCTGCGTGTTCGACATGGACATGAGTGTGCGCTTGATGGGAGGCTGTTAGGTTGTCGAGTCCTTTGAGATGGACCTCCGCCCCTTCTTCTAAAAGGGTGGCGGAAAGGCTTCTTCGGTACAGGGCCGAGCCCTCCGAGAAAGAAAAACTGTCGAGGTGCGCATTCTTCTTGAGAGAGGCGCGAAGATTGCGGAAAAATACAGCCTCGTTTTGAAGATGGGAGCGGTCTTGGATCGAAAGCCTGGCCCTCTCTTCAAGGACAATGTCAATCAGCTCGACCGCCGTCCCGCTTCCGGCGAACGTTTGGATCAGTTTTGCTTCCGCCCCTTTGCCCAAAAAGAGCTGCACACGCTCTGCCATCCACTGGGCGGAAGAAAAAAGAGAGATCATCTGGATCGGCTGCTCGAGGACAAGCCCCGGAGGCAGATAGACAAATGCGCCTCTTCCCTGAAATGCGCCGTTGAGGGTAGCGAGCGGATCGGTCTCTTCTTTAAGCGCTTTTGCAAAGCGGTTTTGCAAGACAAGGCCAAAGCTTTTCATCGCATCGCCGAGAGAGAGGAGAATGCATCCCTTGGGAAGCGAGGAGAGTTCGGGAGAAAAATAGCCGTCGGAAAAGACGATCCTCCCCGAAGAGTCCGGCAGAAGGTGGGGTTCTAATTCGGCAAGGGACGCTTTTCTTTCTGCGGGGGGCTGCAGCGGGGGCGCGAGCTTGGAGAGCGGCAGATAACGAAACGCCTCGTGCTTGGACGAAGGGAGACCCTCAAACCGATCCCAGAACTTTTTTTTGACCTCGTCGATCAGGCCGTGACCCATTCGTAGCCTCTCTCTTCGAGCTCCAAAGCCAATTCCGGCCCGCCGCTTTTTACAATTTTCCCATCGGCAAGCACATGGACGCAGTCGGGGTGGATGAAATCAAGAAGCCGCTGGTAGTGGGTGATGATCAGCATCGACCGCTCTTGGCTTCGCTCTCTGTTGACCCCGTCCGCGACAATCCGCATCGCGTCGATATCGAGCCCCGAATCGGTCTCGTCGAGGATCGCTAAGAGCGGCTGAAAGAGCGCCATCTGCAAAATTTCGTTTCGCTTCTTCTCTCCGCCGGAAAACCCTTCGTTGACGCTTCGGCCCTTGAACTCGGGGCGGATCTGCATCTCCTGCATCTTCTCATCCAGGAGAAGGACGAACGCCTCGTCGGAAAGGGGCTCCTGCCCGCGCGCTTTTCTCTGTGCGTTGAGGGCGAGCTGCAAAAACTGCGCATTGCCAACGCCCGCAATCTCCAGCGGATATTGAAAGCTCATGAAGAGCCCCAGATGGGCCCGCTCTTCCGGCTCGAGGGAAAGAAGCTCTTGTCCCCGGAACCAAACCTCTCCTTCCGTCACCTCATAGTCGGGATGGCCCGCCAGGATTTTGGCCAACGTCGATTTCCCAGCGCCGTTCGGCCCCATGATCGCATGAACCTGACCGGCAGGCAGGCTAAGATCGAGCCCTTTTAAAATAGGCGTGCCCTCGATCGAGGCGTGCAGGTTTTTGATTTGCAGCAAAATCTTATCCAACGGAATTCTCCAGTTTTAATGCT
>DAIDLB010000087.1 GCA_027449725.1 Chlamydiota bacterium | reverse complement strand
ATAATTTAATTTCCAGGAAGGGCAGAATCACCCCTTCCGTGGAAAATAATACTCCGGAAATGGCGGATTGGGTCAATGATATAGTGAGGCGGGTGCTTCAAGCAGCGTGAACTATGCTGCTAAAAGCAGCAAAGTCGAGATAGAACACAGACGTCCTCAGAGAGTTGATGGGCGATCAATTCTGCCTGACCTTCCCAAATTCCGCATGCCAGGACGCGGTTTCGACGCAAACACGTTTCAATTTTCTCCAAAAAGTCGGGCCGTTGCAGAGACCATCGAATGTCAATCCGTTTCTTCTGCCATATAGATGCATGAATCTGCGGGTCGCGGCGGATGGCTTCTGCCAATTCTTCGCCCAAAAGCTGCAGTACCTGGGTGAGGGAAGAGAGGTCTGGAGGGGGCGAGGGGGGAATGGGAACGAGCGGACAGAAAAACGCTTCGTTCGGTTTCAGGATTACAGCCCAGGACGCCATGGAAAACCTCAATAAGGGGTGAAATCATCCATGAGCTTCGCTTTTCCTGGTAGAAAAAAATGGACGGGTGTTGCGGAAGAGGGTGTATGCGATTGAGGGAACTGTTTTATCGCTCAACGGGAGAGAGGGGAGCTGGAGCCTCGAGATGGAGGGGCGGCGCCTATTTGCCATTGCGCGCAATTAGAGAACAAGACCGGATCGCTTCTTGAATTCGTAGATCAAAAAGGGAAGTCCGCAAAAGACGACGAGTCCACCGATGAGGATCGTTTCATACAGGGCCAAGCTCCCTGTTTCGAGTTGGCTGGGGGGAAAGAAGCTGATGAAGATCGAAAAGGCCGATCCCAAGATACCAAGTCCAGCCGTTATCCACATGCCGCAAATGCCTCCCGGCACCCGATAAGGGCGGGATATGTCGGGTTGCTTATGGCGGAGGCGGATCGCCGCGATGAAGAGGAGAAGGTACATCACCATGTAGAGCGAAGAGGCTAGGGCAAGAAGGATCCAGTAGGAAGAGCCGACGGTCGGCATGGTGAGGAAGACCAGGGAGAGGAGCGAGACGACAACGCCCTGGACGATCATAATGGCAACAGGCATCGAATGTTTATTCGTCTTGCGCATGAACCGGGGCAGATCGCCGTCGAGCGCCGAGGCATAGAGGCTGCGGCTTGGTCCGACGACCCAGGTGCTCAGCATGCCGAGCGCCCCGAAGGTCATAATGCCCGCGATGACCGGAACGGCCCAATTCATGTTGAAGGCGTTGCAGAGGTAGGCAAACGCTTCCATCCCTCCCGAAGTCAGCTCGATCTGATCGAAGGGGACGACGGCGGCAATCAGGATCGATCCGAGCGCTGAGAGGACGATGATCAGGATGGCCGAGAGAAGGATCGCACGCGGGTAATCCTTTTTGGGGTTTTTGACGTCTTTTGCGTGGACGGCCGACATCTCCATGCCGGAGAGGCTCATCAAAAAACCGCTCAGGAGCGCAAGCTCGCGGATCGAAGAGAAGTTGGGGATGAGGGACTCCATCGAAAACTCGATCTGCACCGGCTGGCCGCTCAGGATCCAGGCAAAGCCGAGCAGGATGATGAGCCCGACAGGAAACACCGTCCCGAAAAGAGCGCTGATCGAGCTGATCCACCCCGACGTTCTCATCCCGAGAAAATTGATGAACGTCGTCGACCAAAATGCGGCTAGGACGACGCAGACGACATAGAGCTTATTCTGCGCTAGCTCCGGCATAAAGACGTAGGCGAAGGTGGCGGCGATAAAAGAGAGGATCGTCGGATACCAAATGACATTTTCGATCCACTGAAGCCAGACAGCAACGAAGCCAAGCCTCAGCCCCAGCCCCTCTTTGACCCAAGTATAGACGCCGCGCTCAGGCCACCCCGTCGCCAGCTCGGCGGAGACGAGCGAAATCGGAATGAAGAAAAAAACAGAAGAGAGAAGGAGGAAAAAAAGCGTCGCAAGGCCGTACTCGGCCATCAACGGAAAGTTTTTGATGTTGCAAATAGCCGCCAGGTTGATCATTGCGATCATCCAGGCAGTGAGCGTCCGCTTTTGCTGCATAGAATGCGGATTATAGAACAAGATTTTATTTCACGCCATCTTGGGGGACTCCGTCCCCCAAAGCCCCCTG
>DAIDLB010000086.1 GCA_027449725.1 Chlamydiota bacterium | reverse complement strand
CACGGAGTGCAATGGTCTCGTTCGGTCGGGTCAATTTTGCTTTGCCTCGCTGACCCCAAATTCACAAAACCTTCCTGCGCACGGTATAGCATGGAGCCTCCCTCTTTATCGGGTCGATTATCTCGACTTTGTACATTTTTTGGGAGTGATTTCAATAAGATGTTGATTCAGACCACATTGCAGATTTTTTGACAGGCCTGACCGAAGGCCGGCAAAAAATCTGCAATACGATATCAATCAACATCTTGAACAAATCATCCCCAAAAAATGTACAAAGTCGAGGATTATACCCAAATAACTCCCTGAATCAATAATTAGGAGCGCGAAAGGTCCTGAGGTCTCGAGGCCAACCTTTCAAAGCGCTCATAGAAGTTAAATAATTGTTTTTTCTTGACAATTAGTTTATTTAACGTTAATATATCTCTAAAAAAAGGAAGTAACAACAATGTCTTCTATGCAACGCACTCATTCAAGTAATTATTATTTACGCCTACACGATGTCCTTTCCAGGAGCGATGGGATGGACCGATTGGAGCGAAAGTACAAAATCGATCCGAAGGCCGTCGAAGCCCTCTATCTCCATTTAGGCAGGGGCGATATGGATAAGGGGATTGAGAAATTCGAGAACAAGTATAGAAACAGGATCATGATCGAGAGGATCGGATTTGATAAAAATGGGCGGAACAAATTTTACATTACTATCGATAAAACAAAGTCGAAAGGCGGATGGAACCAATTTCAGATTGGGATTAGCCGGAGAGGGACATTGAGAGGCGTTTTGCGGCCTAGATCGAGTCAACGGATTGATTCGGAAAATCTTGGCAACGCAATGGAGCTTCGAAACAGGCTGGGAAAGAAATACCAGGGGCCGATCAGCCGGGTAATGAATGAGGAAAACGGGGTCAAGGTGACTGAGCTGGGCGGAGAGGATCTTTTTGATCTTGTTCAGCATACGAAATTAAGCAAAGCGGTTCGTCTGGTCATCTATAAGAGCTTGCTGGAAGGGGTGCGAGAACTGCATCGGCATGGATTTACTCACTCTGATTTAAAGATGGAAAATATTGTGGTGGTCAGAAACGGCGAGGGAGAAATCACCGGCGTCAAGATCATCGATTTGGATCGATTGACGGAAATTGGAAAATCGCACCGTACCCGAGTGGGAACCCGCTATGTTCCCTATTCTCCCGAACGTATTTTTGGCAAAGACGCGGGCGTCGCAAATCCCAAAGACGATATTTGGGCGGCGATGTGCGTGATCTGCAATTTAGAATCTAAAGCGGACGAAGGAGATAGACTCTTACAGCCGACCTTGGTTGACAAATTCAATGAATATAAGCAGGCCTTGAGGGATGACGTAGCTGAGGAAAAGCTGTATTCCAAGAAATCCCTATTCGATGCGACCGGGCCAGCCAACCTTTTTAACAATTTGATCTTCCACATGGGAACGATCGAATCCGCTAAGCGGCCTGCAGTCGAGAGGATCATTCCGCTCATGAGCATGCTTGCTTAGGGGGGCGTGATTACACCCCCTAAAGAATCGGTTTTCTCAGCTCCCCTTCTCTCAACCCCAGGTTGCCATACCGGTGATAGTCGACGCTGAGGCTCACCTCGCGCAAGTAGTGGAGCAGCTCGAGGCGGCCGTTTGCCAGGACGGGAGCGTCGATGAAGTGGGTGCCTGAATGGGCGGCCGCTTCTTTTAGAGCTTGAGACGCCGGCTCGATCAAGCGAATTCTCTGGATTTTCCCCGATTTAATGCGCGCAAGGAAGGCGGCTTCCTCTTCTTCGGCAACGCGGAGGATTGGCACCAGTTCGAGCCAGTCAAGGCGAATTTGTTTATCCGCCTTCGGCGACCAGCTGATTTCCAACCCCGCATTCACGGTTAGGGCTGCGGCGCAGACGCGGAGCGCATCGAGAGGTTTTGAATGGGCGTCGAGACGGAGGACGATGTTTTTTCGCGGCACATACCGGAAAAAGTTGTCCTGGCCGACGATTTTGGTCGGATCGCGATCCTGGCGAAGCCTCTTCCACCAGTAGGCGTAGTTAGCCGAACTGGCGTACCAGATACCGAGCTGTTCGGCCGTCAGGTCGATCTTTTCCAAAAAAGCGGTCAAGCTGTTGACCCATTCATTCACGGGATGCTTTTCCTGCGGGATGCCGATCTGGGTTGCTTTCATAAATTCGCGGAGATAGTTGGGGCCGCCTGCCTTGGAGCCGTTGCCAAAACAGCTTGCCTTCGTGCCGCCGAACGGTTGGCGCCGGACAATTGCCCCCGTCGTTCCGCGATTGATGTAGCAGTTGCCTGCTTCAATGTGTTCCATCCAGTAGGCTTGTTCGCGGTCGTCGAGGCTGTGGAGACCGGTGGTAAGGCCGAAAGGAGTTCCATTGGCCAGTTCGATCGCATGTCGCAAATTGTCTGCCCGCATCAGGCCGAGGACGGGGCCGAAGAGCTCCGTTTGATGAGTGAAGCTGCCAGGACGGACGCCGAGTTTGATCCCGGGGCTCCAGAGGTGGGGATTCTGCGGATCGGATTTCGGCTCGAGCAGCCACTCTTCCCCAACGTCAAGGGTGGTGAGACCCCGCAGAAGAGCTCCTTGCGGCGGCTTGATGAGCGGCGTGATCTTCGACGCGGGATGCCAGGAAGGGCCTACGATCAAGCTTGCCGCCGCCTCCCGCAGGTTTTTGCGGAAATGGGGATCGTCGTAGACTTCCGTTTCCAGAATCGCCAGGGAAGCCGCGCTGCATTTTTGGCCGTTATGGCCGAAGGCGGATTGAATTAAGTCTTTGATAGCGAGATCGCGGTCGGCGAGAGCGGTGATGATCATCGCGTTTTTCCCTCCGGTTTCCGCAGCAAGGTCAAGGCCCGGGCGCATTTGGAGGAGTTTTCTTGCCGTTTCGGTCCCTCCGGTCAGGGTCACGCAGTCGAGGGCGGCGACGCAGATGAGGTCCTTGCCGGCCGCTTCCCCTGAACAGGGGACGAACTGCAGCACTGTTTTCGGGATGCCGGCATCCCAGAGGGCGTTGACTATGTGCCAGGCGACCAGAATGGCGTCGGAAGAAGGTTTGAAAAGAACACAGTTGCCTGCGACAAGAGCCCCAAAAATCCCTCCTGCCGGAATCGCGCACGGAAAATTCCAGGGCGAGGCGACGAGAACTGTCCCTTTCGGCTCCCAGCGGATGTCGGTCATCTCGCTCATCCGGACCATCTGGCGGCGATAATATTCCGCGAAATCAATTGCTTCAGAGACTTCCGGGTCGGCCTCCAGGATTGTTTTGCCTCCATCAACCACCATTGCGCCGATGAGCTCGCCGCGCCTCTCTCGGAGCTTCTGCGCCGCCTGCGCAAGGAGATGGGCCCGGTGGGCAACCGTTGTCTTTGCCCACTCTTTTTGGTGTTTTTTAGCGCTCTCAAGGGCCTGGGCAATGTGGGTTTTATCGCCTTTCGCATAAAAGTAAAGCGGCTTTACAGGTGCCGACGGACAGATGCCGACCCCATCTTCGTTGGCAAACACTTCTTTGCCGTCAATGACGAGAGGGATTGGCTTATGTTGCTTCTCTTTCCAGGCATGAAGGATGTCGAGCGCCCAGCGCCTATTTTGAGGAAGGGTAAAGTCTGTATCGGCTTCATTATCGAACGGGAGTTCGGGATCCGGTTTTTCCGGATGGACAAGGCGGTTTTGCGTCCGGCGAGGGCCGATGCTGGCCGATTGGATCTCGTCGCAGCTTTGCGAGAAGAGTGCCGTTTGCGCGTCCCAGGCATCGGTTCCCGGCTTGAGGCCGAAGACATGGCGCAAAAAGTTTTCCGGCCCTGTGTTTTCATCAAGGCGCCGGATCAAATACGCAATCGCGTGCTGGAACTCTTGCTTGGTTGCGATTGGGCAGTAGAGGAGCATTTCGCCGCTTAGTTTTTGGACGACGCGGCGGATATGGTCTGCCATTCCTTCGAGCATCTCGAAGCCGGCATAGGCTTCGATCCCGTTTTCGAGGCGAAGAAGCATTGCAAACGCGATATCGAACAGATTATGGCTTGCGATGCCGAGCCGCACGGCTCTTGCGTTCTCCGGAATGCAGCCGTAAAGAACCATTCGCTTGTAGTTGGCGTCGACGTCGGCTTTGGTCGTATAGGGAGCCTGCGCCCAGCCGCGGAGCGACGCTTCGAACTGCTCCATGGCCAAATTAGCTCCTTTCACGATCCGGATCTTGATCGGGGCGCCCCCTTGTTTGACCCGTTTTTTTGCCCACTCGGTCAGCTCTTTTTGGAAATGGTGGGAATCGGGGAGATAGGCCTGCAAGACGATCCCTGCTGAATATTCGTGGAATTCGGGCTCGTCGAGTACTTTGCAGAAGGCGGCTACGGTGAGATAGAGGTCGCGGTATTCCTCCATGTCGAGATTGATGAAGCGATTCTTTTTGTTCCCTTCTTTGTCTGTGAACGGATGCTTCATCGCCGCGCGGTAGAGGAGGCGGAGCTTCTCGGCAATCGCATCGACGGTCCCGTCGAAATCGATCAGATTGATCTGGCTGAAGATGGTCGAAATTTTGACCGATATGTAGTCGATGTTCGGGTTTTTCAGGTCTTCGAGATAGGTCTGCAGCCGATTTTTCGCTTCGTTCTCGGAAAGGATCGCCTCTCCCAGATGGTTGAAGTTGAGCTGTACGCCTTGCGCTTTGCGCTCGAGAATGTGGTGGTTGAGCGGTTCTGATTCCCCCGGAAGGATCACCTTGGACGTTTCTTTCCGCAGAGCGGCCGTTGCGATTGGAACGAGGAATTTGGCAACTGCGGGGCCGAGCGCGCGAAAGGTGTAGAGCTCCGATTTTTTGATCCAATCGAGGTATTGCGGCACTCCGAATTGGGTGAGCAGGTGGATCATCTGGTCGGCGATCCGCCAATGGTCCGAGCTGCGGAAACACTCGTCTGTCATCGCCGCTGTGAATGCTTTGCCGACAGGATCTTCCATGAGGCGGGAGAGCTGATGCTGGATCGACTTTTCCTGCGGAGTCATTGTACGCGATGCTTCACGGAGCATCAAAGCCGCGAGATCAAGGCTTAAGCGTTTGCGCTCTTGCATGTTTTGCGGCTTGCCGCGAACGGAATCGAGAATTTCGAAGGCTTCTTCCAAATAGGCAGAATCGGCGGCCATAAGTCCCCCCTTAAACGAGCGCATTGCGAATCTCCGTATCTATATCATAAACAGATCCTTTGCACAAAAGGTTTCGAAATCGGTTATACTGTAGCTATGAGACGGCTCATTTTTTTTCTTTTGGCCCTTGCTTTTTCGCTCCATGGCAAAGAGGCCACGATCCCCGGAGTTGAGGTCTTTTTTAAACAAAAGCACGACGAATCTTTAAAGGGAAAGATGATTGGATTAATCACCAATCACACCGGAGTTGACCGAAACCTCCGTTCGACCATCCAGCTTTTTCTCGACCATCCCGGCCTCGAGGTCAAAGCTCTTTTCGGCCCTGAACACGGGATCGAAGGGCAGGCTCACGCCGAAGAGCCGGTAAAA
This sequence comes from Chlamydiota bacterium, assembly GCA_027449725.1. Lineage (GTDB taxonomy): Bacteria > Chlamydiota > Chlamydiia > Chlamydiales > SM23-39 > JAKBAE01. The sequence goes on along the minus strand of DAIDLB010000086.1, from coordinate 1,419 downwards.
AACACCAAATGGGCCGGTCTGCCAGTTTACAGCCTTCATGGAACGACCCGGCGTCCCACGCAGGAAATGCTTAAAGGGATCGATGTCCTTGGCTACGACATCCAATGCGTCGGTGCGAGAAGCTAGACCGACCCCTCCACGCTGTTCTATGCGATGGAAGAGGCGGCCAAACTGGGGATCGAAGTGATCGTGCTCGACCGGCCCAACCCGATCAACGGGGAGACGATCGACGGGCCGCTTCTCGACGAGCGCTTCCGCTCTTTCATCGGCTACATCAACGTCCCCTATTGCCACGGAATGACTGTTGGAGAGCTCGCAAAGTTCTTCAACTCCGAATACAAGATCGGATGCAAGCTGAAGGTGATCCCCATGGAGGGGTGGAAGCGCTCGATGAGCTACCGCGATACCGGCCTTGCCTGGATTCCCCCCAGCCCCTACATTCCCGAAGAAGATACGCCGTTTTTCTACCCGTCCACAGGGATTTTCGACCAGTTGAAAATCCTCAACATCGGCATCGGCTATACCCTTCCCTTTAAAATCGCCGGCGCCCCCTGGATCGACGCCAAAAAATTCGCCGAAGCGCTCAACGCCCAGAAATTGCCCGGCGTCCGCTTTCTCCCCTTCCACTTCAAGCCCTTCTACGGTCTATATAAAGGGCTCAACTGCCAGGGCGTCTTGATCCGCGTCCTCGATCCGCTCAAGTACCGCCCCCTTTCGGTTCAGTATCTCCTTCTCGGCATCTTGAAAAGCCTCTATCCCCAGCAATTCGAAAAAAAACTCTCCGAAATGAAGGGGCGCGAATTTTTTCATAAGGCGAATGGCACCGACGAGATTTTCCGCATCCTGGCGGAAGAAAAGTACCCTGCCTGGAAGCTGATCGAATTCCAAAAGGAAGAGCGGGAGACGTTCCGCCAAAAGCGGAAAGCGTATCTTTTGACTGAATATGAGTAGTTTGGCTTTGATCTGGGAAGCCTAAACCCCTCCTCTCTGAAGAGAGGAGGATGTTTAGCGAGCAGGAAGAACTTAAAAACCTCTTGTTCTTTCGTTTAAACAGGCAGACCCAACACATGTTTTTTGAAAAGATCTGCGATTGATTCGGCTGTTGATTGTCCTAATTCACGAACTTGATTTGCCGCACCGCCAGCACTTGTCCATGAACCTATCAGAGACGTCGTTTCACCACTTTTTAAAATAACGCAGTTAACGCTGTCTGTCATAGATGTGCACTCTTGATCAAATTGGCTCTTAAACATGGAGCTAAGTTGAAATAGGATGTAACCTCGACTTTGCTGCTTTTAGCAGCATAGTTCACGCTGCTTGAAGCACCCGCCTCACTATATCATTGACCCAATCCGCCATTTCCGGAGTATTATTTTCCACGGAAGGGGTGATTCTGCCCTTCCTGGAAATTAAATTATC
>DAIDLB010000085.1 GCA_027449725.1 Chlamydiota bacterium | reverse complement strand
CCTGCCCGGCTTTTCGCGATTATGATAGCCGGTCCCCAGGAGGAATATGATGAAGCCATGCATCTTAAAATTCGGAGGAGCGAGCGTTCTGAGCTCGGATTCTTTCCGGTCCATCGCGCAGTTGATTGTGGGAAAAATGAATGCAAATCCTCGGTTGGTTGTAGTCGTGAGCGCGATGGGCGACACGACAAACCAGCTTTTTGAACTTGCCAAAAGCGTGAATCCGAACCCGCCGAAAAGAGAGCAGGACATGCTCGTTTCAGTAGGTGAGAGGATCAGCATCTCGCTTCTGGCGATGGCTCTTGCGTCTCTTGGCGTCGAGGCGGTCAGCTTTACCGGCAGCCAGTCGGGGATCATCACCACTGACGATCATAGCGACGCGAAAATCGTCGACGTTCGCCCCAAGAGGATCCTCTCGGCTCTTGACCGGGGGCAAATCGCGATCGTGGCCGGATTTCAGGGCGTGAGCCTCAGCGGAGAGATTACGACGCTCGGAAGGGGCGGCTCCGATACGACGGCGGTAGCCCTCGGAGCGGCTCTTGGATCGCAAGCGGTAGAGTTTTATAAGGACGTAGGGGCTATTTTCGAGAGCGATCCTAAAAATGATCCCTTGGCTAAAAGGCTGGAGAGGCTTTCTTACGGCCAGGCAGTCTCTATGGCAAAAAGCGGCGCGCGCGTGCTTCACGCCCGTTCGATTGCGCTTGCGGAGAAAAACGGCATCCGGCTTGAGGTCTATCCGATCCAAGCGGCCGGGCAGCCGGGCAGTGTCGTTGGCTTCGGTGCGGCAAGAAAACCGGAAATCGTCTATGAGGAAGGATGTTAGTTGCAGGGTTGGATGAGTTTGAGTTTGGATGCGGGCCTCTACAGGAAGATGCGGTCTATTATAGGGAAGGCGCCCAGGATTTGATCCGGAAACTGATTCCCGGAGATTTATTGGAGGCGCCGGAGAGCCCTTTTTCCCAAGAGGCAGTTGCAAAACTCGGGCCCAGTCGATTTTCGGGTTCTTTGGAGCCGATTTTCACAACTGCCTCCAGAGCCCGTTTCAATGACATTTTGCCGATTGTGACCCACACTGAACTCAAGAGCTCGCCCTGCACGCTTGCGATCCAGCTCCTTTGCAAATATAGGCAAAACGCCTGTTATTTCTTTTATGAGATGGTCAGCCGCTGGCTGCTGCCGCAGAAAAGGATGAACGTCGAGCTGTTTTTTGCTTCCGACGTCCGTTTGCCGAAACTCTCCGACGAGCTTTTGAGCGTAGCGGAAATCGTCGTCCAGATCCGAAGCTCCCAGGAACTGGAAGAAGCGCGCCGCAATCTCGCGCAGATTGTAACGGAGGTACGCCTTGGCGTCGTCTCTCATTATCATGCGAGAAGGATCCTCGAGTTCAAGGGGCTCTCAAGCGATGGTAAAACGGCGATGATCCAGGAAAAGATCGGCTCTCTCATTCAGAGCAGATCTAAAGACTTCGACCATGGGATCTTCTCCCAGATGCAGCATTTTCTTGTCACATGCCGGGATGACTTTAAAAAGGCGCGCGACTACCACCACATCAGCAGGATCATCTCCAATCTCTATTCGGTCCAAAAGCTGCTCAAGCAGAATATCGAGGTGTTCCCGGCCAAGCGCCACGTCATCTTGAAGTTCCTCAAAACGAAGCTGGCCGAGGGAAGGTCTGTGCTCGGCGTCCTCGCCGGCATCAACTTTCTCAGCGGCCACGAGGTATTTGAAGAGAGCCATCTTATCGCCGCGATTTCCCGTACGCTCCCCGGAATCCGCATTGTAGAAGGGTCGGGATTCTCCGACCGCGCGAAGGCGATTCAGACGAATTACTTGGAGATCGAAAGAGAGGGTGGCGGCGAGTTCACCCATGAAGAGGTGCAGTCGCTCCGAGTCCATTTGCCCCAACACATCAAAAACCATATTGAGCAGCTCGCGCACCCGATCTTCATGCCGAGAAACGAAGAAGAGGTTCTTCGAAATATCATGGTGCTTGGGCGCCAGCTCCGCTTCGTAACCGACCTGCCCCAGATGATCATTTCGTTCGACGAGCTGCGCGGCCAGGAGATTTTCTTTACGGTTATTCTCCTTTGCGTGCGCGGAGAAGAAGGGGAGGGGGCCGCCGAGCTGTTTGCCCGTGCGCCGTCGGATCTAAAATTGTCTCCGGAACGGGTGCGCAACTTGGGTCCGCTTGGCCGCAAGCACGCGAAAGAGGCGACGGTCTTTCGGGCTAGCCTGGAACTCTCTCCCTTTTTACGGCAGGATCATTCCGTTGATCTCTATCGGGCGCGAGATAAAGTCGTCGCCGAAATCACCCGCGTTCTCGGCGAGGTGAGGGACTATAATGGCGGCATGATTCACAAGCAGAGCGAAGTGCTTCTCGCCTTAAAACGGGCGCTCGGCAAGACCGCGGACCAGCACTCGATTCTTCTGGAAAAGTTTTTCTATAGCCTTGCCCCCGTTGAAATGAGAAGCGTTATGGAGGTGGAAAAGCTCAAGCAGCTCTTTCTCTTTTTCCTCCAGTCGAATCAAAAGGTGTTCGTAAAGCAAGACGAAAAACGGGTAATGGCGGTTTATCCAAGTGTAGATAACGAATGGCGCTCGAGGATTGCCTCGCTTCGAATCCCTCCCCACCAGCTCATCACGTTCCTCCTAGACCAAGACGGCGGCTCTTCCGCCGGCCTTCTCTTGCAGAGCGATGACGCAGCTTTGCAAAAAAGACTCTTGGAAAATGCTTCCTCTGAGCTATAACGGAGATCCGAGGAAATTGAAAAGCTCGCTTCGTAGGTCAAAATCATCGTTTTTCGACCTGCGAAGCGAGCTTTGCAATTCCCTCTGCTTTGAAGTGAACGCATGCATAAAAGACCAATTCGAATCGAACCTTCTATTTTGTCCGGCGATTTCGGACGGCTGGCCGACGAAGCCAGACGGCTCGAGGCGGCCGGCGCCGATGGAATCCATGTCGACATCATGGACGGCCATTTTGTCCCGAACCTGACCTTGGGCCCGCGCGCAACGGCCGCGATCAACAAGGCAACGCCTCTTTTTCTCGACCTTCACCTGATGATTTACAATCCATTCGACTACATCGAAAAATTTGTCGAGGCGGGAGCTGACCGGATTACGTTCCATTTTGAGGCGACCGAGGATGTGGACGATACGCTTGCCTTTATCCGCCGCTGCGGATGCAAGGCGGGACTTGCCTTTAGGCCTGAAACTTCGTTCGCGATGATCCAAAAGTATCTCATCCAATGCGATCTCGTCTTGATCATGACGGTCAGCCCCGGATTCGGCGGGCAGAAGTTTATGCCCGAAATGCTCGAAAAAATCCGCCTGGCTCGCGAATATTGCGACAGGAACCGGATTCGGCAGGGGGGCATTGTAGCTAAACCGGAGCTGAAATCCGATGCGCTTCCTCCTTTCGATATCCAGGTCGACGGCGGCATCAACAACGAGACCGGCAAAGAGTGCGTCGAGGCCGGTGCGAACGTCCTCGTCAGCGGCAATTATCTATTTAGTCAACCCGACTTAAAACAGGCGATCCAACAGTTAAGGAGTTTCGTTTGAAACTGAAATATGGCCTTCAGCCCATGAAACGGATCGTGGTGATTGGAGGGGGGACGGGAAATTTTGCAGTGCTCCGCGGCTTAAAGAAATACTCTGTCGAGTTGACTGCGATCGTCTCGATGGCGGATGACGGCGGCAGCACGGGCATTTTGCGCGACGAGCTTGGCGTTTTGCCGCCCGGAGATGTGAGGCAGTGCCTCGTCGCCCTTTCCAACTCAAGCCGCTTGATGCGGAGCCTCATGAATTACCGCTTTGAGCAAGGGGGGCTTGAAGGGCACAGCTTCGGCAATCTTCTCCTTTCCGCGCTTGAAAAAGTGACCGGCAGTTTCGAAAAAGCGGTTGAAGAGGCCGGGAGAATTTTATTCATCGAGGGCAAGGTCATACCGGTGACGACGCACCAGGTGCGGCTCAAGATGATCTTGAACGACCGCAGAGTGTTGGAAAGCGAGCGGGAGATCTATCTTTCGCAGGAGATCGACCGCGGATACAAGTCGATCTACCTCGAACCGATCCCCGAGGTGAATCCCCACGTCCTCGACGCAATCCGGCAAGCCGACCTGATCGTCCTGGGGCCCGGCGGTTTCCATACGTCGATCATCCCGAATCTTTTGGTCGAAGGAGTCTCCGAAGCGCTCCACCAGGCGAAAGCGAAGAAAATCTTCGTCGTCAATTTGATGAACCGAAAGGGGCAGACGACGGGCTTCAAGACGAGCCAGTACCTGAAAGAAATCGTCCAATATCTTGGAGGAGATCTCTTCGACTATATTTTGATGAACAAGGAGCATCCTCCGGAAGAGTTGATTGCTCTTTACTCGGCCGAAGGGGATCTGGTCGAAAACGATATGGACGACCCGAGGATGATCTTTGCGGACCTGCTCGGCCGGCCCGCCGAAACACAAGGAAAAAAAGATCTTTTAAAGCGCAGCCTGATCCGCCACGATTCGAGAAAGCTTGCACAGGAGTTGATGAAAATTGTTGATAGTCTTTGACCTTGACGATACGCTGATCGATACTTCAGGATCAGTGACTCCGTTCAAGTTAAACCTTATTTTTAAAATGGGGGAAGAGAGAGGAGTTCTTCCGAAATCGGCCGAGGCTGAGCTCATTCAGCTGAACCAAAAAAGCGCCAGTTCAAAAGACGCTCTGCACGAAATTCTTAGGCGCTATGGCGCCCTCCATCTCTTTGAAGAGGCCCTCTCCCTCTATACGGCACCCCTTCCTCATGATTTTGCGATCCCGGAGACGCCGGACGCAAAAAATGTTTTGCAGGCCCTATATGGCAAAGGACACCGGCTGGCCGTAGTTACCGGCGGCAAACAACCTTTTCAGCTTGAAAAAATTAAAAAAGCTGGATTTGAACTGTCAATGTTCAGTAAGATTATGGTCCCTGAAGATTCGATTAAAAAGCCTTGTTACGAGACTTTGTTAAACGAATTTTTAGCACTTCCTTCTCAATGCGCTGTAGTGGGAGACCGGGTTCCGATGGATCTTCTCCCTGCGCACGAGCTGGGCCTTCGTACCGTCCATATGCGGTGGGGCAGAGGCTTATTATGGAAGAATGAAAATTGGATCGACCATTCGATCCGCGAACTGTCCGAACTATTGGAATATTTTTAGTATGACGACAGCCAATCAGATCTCGCCCGGCATGACGATCAACCTCGACGGGAAAATTTTCCGGGTCGAGTCGAGCGTCAAGGTCACAGTCGCGAAGGGAAACCCCTTCGTGAAGACGAAACTGCGCAACCTCATCACAGACGAGGTTGTTGAAAAGAGCTTTAAGCTCGATCAGACTATACAGGAAGTACAGCTGGCCGAGCGGATCCTCGAGTTTCTCTATCCAGAGGGAAAGGAATACCTGTTCCTCGATATCGGCACTCTGGATCAGATCCAGGTTGCCTCGCAGGTCTTGGGAGACAGGATCCATTTCCTGAAAGAGGGGATCCAGGTCAAAGCGATGTTTTACGGCGACACGATTTTCGCCGTCGAACTGCCCCAGTTCCTCGAGATCATGGTTGTCAAGACAGATAGCGGAGAAGGAGAGTCCGCAGCAGCAGGGTCGAGCGCTACGAAGCTCGCGATGCTGGAGACGGGAGCCAAAATTCAGGTTCCGCTCTTTATTGAAAGCGGAGATGTGATCAAGGTCGATACGCAGACCAACGAGTACATACAGAGAGTGTAAGGTGAACGTAGAACAAATTAAAGAGTTGACGGCGATCTTGGAGAGCAGCAAGCTGAAGAAGATTGTCGTAAAGAGCGGAGATTTCGAAATTCAGCTGGAAAAAGAGGGAGATGTCCTTCCCGCAGCGCAGCTTCCGCCTCCGTATTATCCGCCCAGGCAGGAAGCCCACCCGCAGGAACCTGTGAAAGCAGCGTCTCCGAAGGGCGCAGTCCCCCAGAGCCTCCCGGAGCCAAGCGGCACGTTTGTGACCTCGCCGATGGTCGGGACGTTTTATTCTTCAGCTTCGCCCGGCCAGCCCTCATTTGTGAAGGTGGGCGACCGCGTTGAAGAGAATACCGTGGTCTGCATCATTGAGGCGATGAAAGTCCTCAATGAGGTGAAGGCAGGCAAAAAAGGGACGGTCGCAGAGATCCTGATCGAGAATACACAGCCGGTCGAGTTCGGCTCCAAGATGTTCCGAATCGAGTAACGTATGCATAAAGTGCTCATAGCCAATCGCGGCGAAATTGCCGTCCGCATCATCCGTGCCTGCCACGACCTGGGCCTTCAGACGGTGGCCGTTTATTCGCAAGGCGATGCAGATGCTCTGCATGTCCATCAGGCCGACGAAGCGGTCTGCATCGGGGAAGCTCCGGCTGCCAAGTCCTATCTGAAAATCCCGAATATCATCGCAGCCTGTGAGATCACCGGCGCTGACGCGGTCCATCCCGGCTACGGCTTTTTGAGTGAAAACTCCAATTTCGCCTCGATCTGCGAATGCTCGGGATTGACGTTCATCGGTCCTTCCTCCTCGACGATCTCCCTTTTGGGGGATAAGGCGCGGGCAAAGGCGACGGCGAAGGGCGTCCGCTGCCCCGTGATTCCCGGATCTGACGGGATTGTCGAAACGGCTGAGCAGGGGCTGAAAGAAGCCCGCAAGTTCGGTTTCCCCATTTTCATCAAGGCGGTAGCCGGAGGCGGGGGAAAGGGGATCCGGATCGCAATCTCCGAAGAAGATTTTATCAGTAAATTCGAAGCGGCGCGCCAAGAAGCTCAGGTGAGTTTCGGCAACCCGGATGTCTATCTCGAAAAGATGATCGTCAATCCGCGCCACGTCGAAGTGCAGGTGATGGGGGATAAATTCGGCAACTACGTCCACCTCGGCGAGAGGGACTGCACCATCCAGCGCCGCCGTCAAAAGCTCATCGAAGAGACGCCGAGTCCCTGTGTCGACGATTCGCTCCGGAAAAAACTAGGCGCTGCGGCGGTTGAAATTGTCCGCGCGGCGAAATACCACTCTGTCGGCACGGTGGAGTTTCTCCTCGACCAGGACCGCAACTTTTATTTCATGGAAGTCAATACGCGGATCCAAGTCGAGCATACGGTCACGGAAGTGCTGACCGGCATCGACCTCGTGCAGCAGCAGATCCGCATCGCGAAAGGGGAGAAGCTCGACCTTCGCCAAAAAGACGTCGCCTTCAACGGCCACGTTTTCGAGCTTCGGATCAACGCGGAAAATCCGCACCTCCAGTTTGCTCCGTCGCCGGGACTGCTCGAGCACTACCTGCCTCCGGGCGGACCCCATATCCGCGTCGATAGCGCATGCTACGGCGGATACCGCATTCCCCCGTACTACGATTCGATGATTGCCAAGCTGATCATCCACGGGAAAAACCGGACGGAAGCGATTGCGAGGGCCAAGCGGGCGCTCCGCGAATTCCATATCCGCGGAGTCCATACGACGATCCCCTTCCACCAATTCATGCTGGAAGACACGCGCTTTTTGACCAATGAGTACACAATCGGGTATATTGACCAATTGATTTCCGAGGGGTGTACATTTGGTCAAGGTGAAGCCGCTGATCGGCAAAGAGCAGATCGCATCTAAGATTTCCGAAATTGCCGCCGAGATCGATCGGGACTACGCCGATCTCGATCTCGTCATCGTGATGGTTTTGAAAGGAGCCATCTGTTTTGCCGCGGACTTGATCCGCCAGGTCACCGTTCCGTGCGATCTGCAGACGGTTCAGTGCAGCAGCTATGGAGCAAAAGGGGCGGAGCGCGGCGAGTTGACCATCCTCGGTCTCGACGCGTTGGAGATCTCCGGGCGCGACGTCCTTCTCGTCGACGACATCTTCGATTCGGGCCACACCCTTTTTGCCCTTCAAGAAGCTCTGAAGAAAAAAGAGCCAAACAGCCTGAAAACGCTCGTATTGCTCTCAAGGAAAATACCTCGCAGAAGCGATTTCCGCCCCGACCGTTCGGGGTTTTCGATCGGGTCGGAATTTGTGATCGGCTACGGCCTCGATTATAAAGAGCGGTTCCGAGGGCTTCCCGGCATCTTCACCCTGGAGGAAGAGTGAAAGGGATTCTATTGGCCGGCGGCAGCGGCACGAGGCTCTATCCGGCGACGATTGCGATCTGCAAGCAGCTCCTTCCGATCTTCGACAAGCCGATGATCTATTACCCGCTCTCGACTCTGATGCTGGCAGGCATCCGCGAAATTCGGATCATCTCAACCCCCGAAGACACGCCCCGTTTTGAAAAGCTTTTCGGCGACGGCTCCCACCTCGGTCTCAAGCTTTCCTATCAGGTGCAGCTCCGTCCGGAAGGAATTGCCCAGGCATTCCTCCTCGCCGAAGATTTCATCGGAAACGAAAGCGTCGCCCTGATCCTCGGCGACAACATCTTTTACGGCCACGATCTTCAGACTCTATTAAATAAGTCGGTTGACCTCAAGTCGGGCGGCCTCGTCTTTGGCTATCAGGTCAAAGACCCGCAGCGCTACGGCGTCATCGCCTTCGACCGCGAGTTTCGCGTCCTCGATATCGAAGAGAAGCCCGCAGCGCCCCGCTCGAGCTACGCGGTGCCCGGCCTCTATTTCTACGGTCCGGAAGTCGTCTCTATCGCCAAGCAGATCCGCCCGTCCGGCCGCGGCGAGCTGGAGGTCACAGAAGTCAACCGGCGTCTTCTCGAACAGCAAAAGCTCAAGGTACAGCTCCTCGGCCGCGGCTATGCCTGGCTCGACACAGGCACCTTCGACGCTTTCCAAAAGGCATCTTCGTTTGTCCAGGCGATCCAGGAGCGGCAGGGGATCAAGATCTCCTGTATCGAAGAGATCTCCTATCGGATGGGGATGATCGACCGCTCCCAGCTCCTCTCCCTCGCCTCGCTCTACAAAAATAACGAGTACGGCGAGTATCTTCAGCGCGTGGCTACTGAATGAGCGACAATCATTTGGGCCAAGTTTTTTTTCGCCATATCCATTTGATTGGAAGCGCGGATCAGATAGTTGCCGTTTAACAGATCCGCGCGGAGAGCGTGATGCGCGCGCGGATGGACGAGCTGATCTGGAGGATTGAAGAGAAACACATTGACCTTGTTTTCCGCTTCCAGTTTGGCAATCAGGGGATGCTCTGTCAAGCCCGCTTCGCCCGGAAAATAGTAATCTTGCAGGGCGCCGAAGACGATGCAAGCAGAGGCATTCTTGTGCTCATAAAAGGTGTGCAGCTCCTGACCCAGATCGACCGTCCACCCTGACTGATTGGCCAAGAAATAGAGAGGAGCGCCGCCCCAGTATCCCTTGCTGACCGATTGGGTCGAAGAGGGTCCTCTGTCGAAACAAGAGAGGGAGGGAATGGCACCGGGAGAAAGGAGGTTTAGCGCTACTCCAAGAGAGATCGTCCCATTGGAATGTCCCAAAGCGCAGTGGAGCCGATCAAATTTTTTCGCAAGCGCCTCCAGCATCTGGGAAAGGGCTTTGCCCCACTCTGCGATCGTCTTCGGTCTCCAGGAAACTCCATTGCAGCTCGTATTGTACTGAGAGATCAGAATGAAACGGGCAGAAGGGAGCGTCGGGTCCTCTTTTTTCTTGTTCAAGTACTCAGCAAGATACGGGTAGGGAGCCGAGATGGTGTTATCCACAGTGGAGAGGCTTCCGAGCACATGGACAAAGTTGAGGCTATTCTCATCCGCCCCTTTCGACTCGATGATCCGGCAGGTCGCTTGCAGCCTTTCTCCATCGACATCGAGTTGGATCGGCTGATCGTAGACGGAAAATGTATCGCGGATCTCTTGCTGAAGAGGGTAGTTGAGGTCGAGCGGATAGGCCGGATCCCAAAAGCGCGCTACAAATTCTTTTTCCCGGTTCAACATTGCCTCTGCCGATGCGGATAAAACAGATGGGATCGGAAAGAAAAAGAGATCCCGGATCCAGCGGCCTATCATTTCTCGCACCGTTTGCCAGACGCGGCAGGTCTTGGCGGAAGTGTGAGCCATGTCCGGCGGCCCGAAAAACACAAGGGGTTCTGCACGCGGAAGAGTTAAAGAGCCAATCATATAACCTCAAATGAAGGGCCGGAATCTTATCCGATCCGTTCATTTCTGGAAATTCTTTTTTAGAACCTGTATGAATAAAGCCATGTATGAAAAAGCACTCTTCCTTTTTCGGCGCGATTTGCGCCTCGATGACAACACCGGCCTCCTCTTTGCTCTGGCCCAGGCAGAAACGGTCGTTCCTGCCTTCATCTTCACTCCTGAGCAAGTGGGCCGCAATCCCTATAAAAGCTCCCGCTGCCTGCAGTTCATGATCGAATCGCTCGAAGACCTCGAAGAAGAGCTGAAGCGGAAGGGGGGCCGCCTGGCCCTCTTTTACGGCAAGCCTGCGGTGGTCATCCGCAGCTGCATTCAAAAACTTCATATTGACGCCGTCATCGTCAACCGCGACTACACTCCTTACAGCATTGCTCGCGACGAAGCCATCGAAGCCGTTTGCAAGAAACAATCCGTCGCCTTTCACAGCTTTGACGACGCCCTTCTCCACCCTCCGGAAGAAACCGTCAAGAAGGACGGCAAGCCCTATGCCCTCTTCACCCCCTACTTTCGGATCGCCTCCAAACTCTCCGTCCCGAAGCCCATTCCCTGCCGCAAAAAAAACTTTTCAACCGCCCCCTCCACCTTCTCCTATAGCAAACTCCTCCCCAAAAGAGCCTCTCAAGCGCCCGGCGGCAGAAAGGCCGCCCTCAAACTCCTGAAACAAAAATGTACCCACTACGCATCCGAGAGGGACTTTCCCGCTCTCAACGCCACGACCCATCTCTCCGCCCATATGAAGTTCACGACTGTATCGCCACGCGAAGTCTACCATGCCTTTGCCAAAAACCACCCCCTCATCCGCTCGCTCTACTGGAGGGACTTCTTCACCTCGATAGCCTTCTTTTTCCCAGCCGTCCTTGGCCATTCCTTCCACACCAAATTCGACAAGATCCGCTGGAGCTACGACAAGCGGCGCTTCCGCCTCTGGTGCGAAGGGAAGACCGGCTTTCCCATCGTCGACGCCGGCATGCGGGAGCTCAACGCCACCGGCTTCATGCACAACCGTGTCCGTATGATCGCCGCCTCCTTCCTTGTCAAAGACCTCCACATCGACTGGCGCTGGGGCGAGAAATACTTTGCCCAGACCCTCATCGACTACGATCCCGCTGTCAACAACGGCAACTGGCAATGGTCTGCCAGCACCGGCTGCGACGCCCAGCCCTACTTCCGGATCTTCAACCCCTGGGCCCAACAAGCCAAATTTGATCCCGACTGTCGCTATATCAAACAGTGGATCCCCGAACTCGCTTCTCTCACCCCCGACGAGATCCACAACTTGTCTTCCCAAAAAGTCGCCGGCTACCCCGCCCCCATCCTCGACCACGCCAAAGAAGCCAAAGCCGCTCTCGCTGCATATCGTAAGGTTTAAGGGCTCCGCCCTTAAGATCCCGCTAAAGGACTTCGTCCTTTAGAATCCTATTTTTTTAATCCTTCCGCGTATGCGCGGAAGGATTAAAAAAACATAGGTTTCCAAAGGACGAAGTCCTTTGGTGGGGTTGTAGGGGCGAAGCCCCTACGCTCCTGAGCTAGAAGTTTTCGAGGGATTTGGCTTGGCGGTAGTGTTTTTCGATGCTGTCGACGATGGCGTCGAGGTCGTCGGATATCTGGATGAGCTTGAAGTCTTCGGGCTGGATGTTGCCAGCGGCGAGGAGGGTGTTTTTGATCCAGTCGAGGAGGGGTGCCCAGTAGGCGCTGCCGACGAGGTAGACGGGGAAGAATTTGACTTTTTTGGTTTGGATGAGGGTCAAGGCTTCAAAGAGCTCGTCGAGTGTGCCGAAGCCGCCGGGCATGGCGACGAAGGCTTTGGCGTAGCGGGTGAACATCACTTTGCGCACGAAGAAGTAGCGGAAGCTCAGGTGGTATTTTTCATCGATATAGGGGTTAGGTTGGGCTTCGCTCGGGAGGTTGATGCAGAGGCCGCACGACTTGCCGCCGGCTTCGCGGGCGCCTTTGTTGGCGCACTCCATGATGCCGGGCCCGCCGCCGGTGATGATGCCGAAGCCTCTATGGACGATCTTTTTCGCAAGTTCGACCGTCATGTCGTAGTAGAGGCGGTCTTTTGGTGTGGCATTCGTCGAGCCAAAGATGGCGACGGAGGGGCCGAGCGAGGTCATCGTCTCGAAGCCGTCGACGAATTCGGCCATGATCCGGAAGATGCGCCAGGCGTCGAATGTGTGGGCAATTTTGTGAGGCTTGAGGTGTTCGGGATACTCGTCGCTCGGCTCGTAGTGCATGGGGAGGCCTTTTTCCCCATCTATACGTCAGTCTTTCTTGCCGATCAACCTTTTTGCGAGGCTCTTTCGATGTTTGCGGCGGAGCGCGATCTTCGCCGTGCGGCCGTAGACCGCTTCGTGGAGCGTCTCGATTGCCATGAAGGCCGTGGGGTCTTCGCGGACGACGATCTCTTTCAACTCGGCGAGATCGAGCCTCTCGACGATGATGAAGAGGATGTCGCGGTCTTCCCCGGAATAGCCGCCTTTGCCTTTGATGAAGGTGAGGCCGAGGCCGAGCTGGTGGGTGATGACCTTGCTCAGTTTTTCCGGTTCAGCGCACATGATGAGCACAGACTTGAGCTCTTCGAGGCCTGCGATCACGATGTCCATCATCTTGAAGGCGACGATGAAGGTCATGAGCGAGCGGAGCGCGATGTGCCAGTCCTGGAAGATCCAGCCGTAGGCCGTAAAGACGAAGATGTTGACGAAGAGGACGACCTGTCCGACGGTGAAGCCCATCTTCCGGTTGATCAAAATGCCGAGGATCTCAGTGCCGTCCGTGCATCCGCCGTTCCGGATGATCATCCCGGCTCCCGCGCCGAGGAGTGCGCCGCCGATGACGATCGCTTCCAGAGGGTCGGCGTTGGAAGGGAAATGCTTGATCACATAGAGGAAGAAGGCAAAGAGAAGGACGGCCGCCAACATGTGGAGTACAAACGTGCGGCGGATGTAGCGCCACGCGAGGTAGAGAAAGGGGACGTTGAGAGCGAGGAGAAAGAACGACAGATATTGGTTGCCGTAGAGTCGGCCGAGGATCATCGAGACACCGAGTACGCCGCCGTCGATCAATTCATTCGGGATTAAAAAGACTCGGAGGGCCAGCGCCATCAAAAAGGCGCCAATCGTCATGCCAATAAAGTGGAGAAAGTGCGTGTAGAGCGACTTTGGAAGTGAGTATGTGCTCGCCATGCGCCCAACCTTACAAGCAATCGGCGTTTATAAAAAACGCGGGAGACGGGACTCGAACCCGCAACTTCCGCCGTGACAGGGCGGTGCTCTAACCAATTGAACTACTCCCGCAATTGGATTTGGGCGCAACAGGACTCGAACCTATGACCACCTGTGTGTAAGACAGGAGCTCTACCAACTGAGCTATACGCCCGCTTGGGCCTCTATTGCCCAAAAACGAGATGTTATTCTAGTCTGGAAAGGGTTTTTTATTCAATACCCTTTGATTTTTCGAGGGAAAACCTGGAGATTTTTCGATGTATGGACTTGTCGATCTGAGGCTTATTTCCCCTTCTATTGTGTTCGATATCCGGTATGCGACCGCCAATAATTTCGTCGGAAAAGTCCTTTATCCGGCCCCTTTTTGCTTTTTGCAGGAGGCTGCGGCCTGGCGGCTCGACAAAGTAGAGCGTGCCCTTCGGAAAAAGGGGATGGGACTGAAAGTATTCGACGGCTATCGGCCTCTTTCGGTGACAAAAATTTTTTGGGAATTTCTTCCGGATCCCTGCTATTGCGCTGATCCGGCCAAAGGCTCGCGGCATAACCGCGGAGCTTCGGTCGATGCGGCTTTAGTCGATGCTTTTGGGCAGGAACTTTTGATGCCGAGCGGCTATGATGTGATGGGGGAACGGGCCCACCTGAGCTATCGAGGTGCGCCCAAGGAGGCCCTTTTGAATCGGGAGAGGCTGCAGGAGGCGATGAGGGAAGCAGGATTTTTACACTGGGAGGAAGAATGGTGGCATTTCGACGATCCAGACTGGGAAAGTTATCCCGTCTTGGACCTTACGTTCGAGCAGCTGCAGCGCTTTTCTTGAGCGGCTGCGCGCCCTCCAGCGTAGAAGAGTTTTATTCTGAAGGGGAGGCTGCCGCAGCTTCTCTTGCCGAAGAGATGCGCCGCATCCATTCAAAAGAAGAGCTGCGGGCGGCAATCCCTAAGCTGAGAAGGAAATACCTCCGGATCGCAAAGCTCGCCGTTCTTGCCGGGGAGCTGGCTGCGAAAGGCGGAAAGCCGCTGCCGCCCTGCCAGGCAAGCGATGAGCTGTTTGCCGAGATTGCAAGGCTCTACGAATTGCCGGGAGGGAGGGAGCTGCTCATATCCGCACAGGCGGAATCTTTAAAACTCTTGGAATAAAGAGATTGAAAGACTTGTCCCTGGTCTCTGAAGAGGCTCTGATCCGTCAGGTCGCCGATATGGATTGGGGCTGCCGTCAGATATCCCTTTTGGAGAAGGGCGACGTCGCTTTCGGGATTTTCGTCGTGGTGCGCCCAGCGGCCGCCCAGCCAGTAGTAGGGGACGCCTTCAGGATGGATTCTCTTTTCGGGGTCCTCGACCCAGTGGCCCTGTCCCTGCTGGGCCATCCGGAATCCCTCGATTTTCTCATGACACCGTTCGGGGAAGGTGACATTCAAGAAGGTATGGGACGGCAGCGGATGGGCCAGGAAATGGCGGGTGATGGAAGCGAGGGGGCCGGATACCGATCCAATCGGCGGGAATTCAAAGTCGTAAAAGGAGAACGCGATGCCGGAAACGCCTTGCAGGGTTGCTTCGATGATCGCGCCAACCGTGCCGCTATAAAAAATGGTGCGGCCTGCGTTGGAGCCTGCATTGACACCCGAGACGACGAGATCCGGCTTCCGGTTCAGAAGGACGCTGAGGGCCATCTTGACGCAATCGGCCGGCGTCCCATTGACGCTCCAGGCCTGCGTATTGTCTTCCCAAGCTACCGGCCGGATCTGCAACGGGACGGAAAAGGTGATGCCGGTGCCGCTTCCCGACTTTTCGATATTTGGGGCAACAATCACGAGATCGGCAAAGTCTTTCAACGCGCCCCAAAGATGTTTGATTCCAGCCGCGTGGATGCCATCGTCGTTTGTAATTAAAATATATGGTTTTGTCATGGTTTCTCTCATTAAATGCAATTATTCAAAATATTTGGAAATAGTGCAAGGTTCTTATTCTGCTGCGATGCGCTCTTTTTTGCGCGATGTTAGCAAAGAGACGAGTTTGATGGAAAGTCCGCTGAATACAAATCCTGCGACAAGCGCCGGGATGCCCCACTCGTAGAGAGAGTCGAAATAAGGCCAGATAGCGGCCGTCAGGCCTCCGATGAAAATCCCTGCAAAGGCGCCGTAGCGGTTTATTTTTTTGTCGTAGAGGGAAAGGAGCAGGACAGGGCCGAACGAGGCGCCGAGACCGGACCAGGAGTAGAGAACGAGTTTGTAGATGCTCGAGATTTGGAAGACGGCGATGATGTATCCGACAACAGAGATGATGAGGACGCTGAAGCGGGACGCCCAGAGAAGTTCTCCGGAGGAGGCCTGGCGTCGGAAGATCCTCTTATAGTAGTCTTCCGAGAGGTTGGAGGCGACGACGAGGATTTGGGCGGCCATCACGTTGGTGGTTGCGGCGAGGATGGCGCAGAGGACAAGCCCTGCGACAAAGGTTGGGAGTGTTGCCTTCACGATGTCGAGGACAACTTCTTCCGGGTTGGCAAGCCCCTCGGGAAAAAGGTAGATCCCGATGAGCCCGAGGAGCGTTGCGGCAGAGAGGGCCAGCGCCTGCCAGCTGATGCCGAGCCATTTCGCTTTGGCCATGTCGCTGACTTTTTGGATCCCCATGAATTTGGTGAGGACGTGCGGCATACCGAAATAGCCGAGGCCCCATCCGGCGGTGTTGAGGATGATTTTCAAAACAGTGTTTGGCGAAGCGCTGGGAAAAAGGGTGCTGGAGAGATTTTGCGTCCGGACGGCGTCCATAATCGGAGCCAGGCCTCCGACCTGGAAGAGGAGGTAGATCGGAATGTAGAGAATCACGCCGAGGAGGAAAAAGCCCTGAAAAAGATCGATCCAGGCGATGGTCCGATATCCGCCCATGAAGACGTAGGCGAGAACGATGCATAGGCCGAGAGTGATGCCGATGAGATAGGGGAATTTGAACAGCGATTCGACGAGAACGCCCATGGCGACGATGCCTGACGAGATATAAAAAGTGAGAAAGAGAATGGACATTGCGGCGGAGATATAGCGGATTGAGCCGGAAGTGTCGCCGAAGCGATTTTCTAAATAGGAATTGAGTGTCAGGCTGTTCGACTGTTCTGTCGCGATGCGGAGTTTTGGGGCGACAAATTGCCAATTGAGGAACATGAATAGGGTCAATCCGATGGCAGCCCAGCCGCCGAAAAGACCGGTCGTCAAAATCATCGCCGGATAGCCGAGAAAAAGCCAGCCGCTCATGTCGCTTGCGTGGGCGGAGAGGGCTGTCAGCCAAAAATTCAGCGAGCGGTTGCCGAGGATGAAGTCGGTGTCGCTCTGCTGCTTTTGGTAGGAGAGGAAAGCTACTCCCAGAAGGACGCAGAAATAAGCGACAAACGTAATGAGCTCAAGCATAGAATCCCGGGTTCTGATATCTATGTATAGCGCGTAGGAGGGTTTCGACTCAATGAGTTCTTTATTGAAGAGCGTTTGCCTGTTTTTTCCGCTCCTTCTCGCGGCCGATCGGTTTCAGCTCAGTTCAGCTATCGGCTATCGGCGGGATATCGCGAAAACACATTTTTCCGGATCCTATTCGTCGACGGATTTGTTGAATGGCGTCGAGATCGGCTGCGCGATGCGGTTTTTTTTGCCTTATCTGTATTTTTCCCTGGAAGGGGATGTCGGCTGGTATGTCTCCGGCAGCGGCCTGAGAACGCTTCGGATCGAGTCCGCTGAAGGGAATTTCGGACAGAGTTCAGGCGGGTTTTTTACCGATGGGCAGTTCAATTTCGGGATTCCCTTCGGACCGGTTTCGTTTCAGATCCTTCCCCAAGGGAGCTTCGGTCTTTTTTACCAACAGATCAAGCAAGGGGAGAGCTCCCCTGCCCGGGACGGGATGCTCACAT
>DAIDLB010000084.1 GCA_027449725.1 Chlamydiota bacterium | reverse complement strand
GAATCACCCCTTCCGTGGAAAATAATACTCCGGAAATGGCGGATTGGGTCAATGATATAGTGAGGCGGGTGCTTCAAGCAGCGTGAACTATGCTGCTAAAAGCAGCAAAGTCGAGTTTAGTCTTGTTAAGTGCCGCTTGTGGCGCCTGTTTTCCCCCGTTTCCGCATAGCGAATACGAGTTGGCAAAAAACTCTAGCTTTAACGGTTCTTTTTTTGCAATCAACTTAAATTTAGTTGGTTATAAAATATTTCTTGATATCTAAGTTGTTGGATATTTTAGGCGCGATTCAATAAAAAAATGGGTTTACAAAGGGCTAGCCCAATGGCTGGTACAAGGGCGGAGCCCTTACTTCTTTGTCTTTACGGTCAAAACTGGTATACTCTTTCCAGATTCACACGAGGGTAAACTTTTTATTATGACCTTGGTTGCAGTTCAAGAACGGGTAGAAATAGATCGCCGGCATGCGTTGCGGACGCTGGTGGCGCTTCATCATACGCGGATGATGGATGAGAAGATGGGCAAGCTGGTGCGCCAGAACAAAGGCGGCACGTTCCATCTATCTGTCTTGGGCCATGAGATGATCGGGGTGCTGAGCGCTTTGGCACTGGAGCCGGGTGTGGATTGGGGATATCCGTACTACCGCGACCGGGCGTTTGCGATTGGGCTTGGCTGCTCGCTGGTGGATTTGTTGGCGGTGTTTTTGGCGCGCGAGGCGCCGCACCATTCGGGCGGAAGGATGATGCCGGAGCACTTCTCTGAGAAGGGGCTGAGGATTCCGTGCCAGTCGAGCTGCGTGGGCTCGCAGTTTTTGCAGGCCGTCGGGTGTGCGAAGAGCGCGCAGTTGAGGGGCGAGAAGGAAGTTGTCTATGTGTCGGGCGGAGATGGCTCGACGTCGCAGGGCGATTTCCATGAGGCGCTCAACTTCTCGTGTATCCACCAGCTGCCGATCGTCTTTGTGATCCAGGATAACGGCTGGGCCATTTCGGTGCCGACGGAGCAGCAGACGGCCGGCGGGACGATTGCCAAGATGGCGAGAGGGTATGAGGGATTGGCTGTCTTCGAGATCGATGGGTGCGACTATGAGGAGACGAAGGGCGCGCTTGCCCAGGCTGTGGCCAAGGCCAGAGAGGGAATGGGGCCGAGCTTGGTCGTTGCGCATGTGCCGAGGATTGGAGCGCATAGCAGCAGCGACGACCCGAAGAAATACCGGTGCGAAGAGGGGATTAAGGAAGATAAGAAGCTCGATCCCGTGGAGCGGTTCGAAAAATATTTGGTCGAAAAGGGGATCTTGGGCGAGGCCGAGCTGGCGGAGCTGAGACGGAAGCATTTTCAGGAGATTGAGGATGCGGCTGTGGCCGCTGATGCGGTGCCGTTTCCAGATAGGAAGACGGCGGCGGAGAAGGTGTTTGCGCCCGTTGGAGAGATTGAAGAGAAAGCGGTTGAGAAGGGCGCTGAGGCAATCGTGATGATGGATGCGATCAACCATGCGTTTATTGAGGAGATGGAGAGAGATCCGGGCGTCGTTGTCTTCGGCCAGGATGTGGCGCATGGCAAGGGCGGGGTCTTTGGGATTACGAGGACCTTGACCGACCGGTTCGGGGTAGGGCGCTGCTTCAATACACCGCTCGCCGAGTCGACGATCGTAGGCCTTGCGATCGGCCTTTCAAGCGATGGGTTCCATAAGCCGGTGGCCGAGATCCAGTTCGCCGACTATTCGTGGACGGGGATGAACCAGATCTTCAATGAGCTATCGAGCATCTATTACCGCTCGAACGGGGAGTGGAATTGCCCTGTGGTGATCCGGATGCCGTATGGCGGCTATATTCAGGGCGGGCCGTACCATTCGCAGAGCATCGAGGCATTTTTATGCCACTGTCCTGGCCTGAAGGTCGTGGTGCCGAGCCATGCAGCTGACGCGAAGAGACTGTTTAAGGCGGCGGTCCGCGATCCAAATCCGGTGATCTTTTTGGAGCATAAGGCTCTCTATCGGCAGAGGCTCTATTGCGCTCGTCCGGAGACAGGGCCGGATGAATTGCTGCCGATTGGCAAGGCGGCGGTGACGCGCCAGGGAACCGATGTGACAGTGGTCGTCTGGGGCATGATGGCGATGATGGCTTACGAGGTGGGCGAGCTGCTCGCGAAAGAGGGCATGAGCGTCGAGGTCGTCGATCTGCGTACATTGTCGCCGCTCGATTTCGAAACTGTTCTTGTTTCATTGAAGAAGACCGGCAAGCTCCTCATCGCTCACGAGGCTGCGAGGAATTGCGGCTTTGGCGGCGAGCTAGCTGCGCGGGCAGCGGAAGAGGGATTCCGCTACCTCGACGCTCCTGTGGTGCGTGTGGCAGGCAAGGATTGTCCGGTGCCGTACTGCAAAGATCTGGAAGATGAGGTTCTGCCTCAGAAGAAAGATCTTGAGGCAGCGCTCCGCCAGCTGATTGAATATTAAAACCGCTTGAGCAGGCGCTTGCCTCTTCGCTTGCTTAAGATCGGATGTTTTTTCGAAGCCATTTCAATGTTGTTGTGGATCTCGCCTTTTAGTTTTTCAAACCGAGCGAGTTTTTCTTGAATCTTGTAAGAGGCCGATTTTTGGTTTGGAATGCGAATCGTCTTTCTCTTTGTTTCAAATGCTTCATCCATATGCAAGAGGTGATGAAGGAGGCTTTCCTGCGTTTTTTGAAATGCATCAATCTCAATATCAGATAAATCGCTCAGTTCAGCGCTCCGCACCGCTTCGGCATTCCGAATCAGGCTGTCTAGCGTCGCATCGATTTCAATGAGAATTTCTTCCGCAAACATACGAGCCTCGTCAATGTGTGTTTCTGTTTTTTATCTTTAGGTGAGGAGATAATTATTTTAAAGAATTTTATTGATTTTGAGACGCTGCATATAATTGATTCCAATTTTTATTGGAGCCATGCATTCGTGCTTTTAGAAAGTAGCGTCTTGCTTTTTCGGGAGAATAGAGAGACAGGTCTTTCCGTAAATGAATGAAAACAAGAAACTCGAGCGCTCGTTTGTCTCCTCTGTTTGCCGCTTTGCAGAGGTAAGCGATCTTTTTTTTCCATGCAAGTGAAATAGCTTTTTCATCCTTTTGGTTTATTTCAGGATATTTGCAGGATTTGTCAGGATGGAAAATCATATATGTCTGCTGTGCATCTTCGAGGTAAAGAACTCCGCTGTCTTCTTCTCCGCGCGGATAAATTACGCTCTATTCGGAATCGGTAGAAACTTGGGGCGCCCAGACCCTTTTTTGGGTTTTTTCAGAAATGGACTCTGCAAGGTTTTTCTCTACAACCGTATTTTCCTCGGAATCATAGAACGCTCCGGTTTCGCAGCACATGAGTTTGATTTCTTCGGCTTTGAGCTCTTCAAAAATCGCTGCATGGTCTTCTTCCAGGGTGTACTCCTCCTCTCCCATGTCGATTGAAGTAGGTGCACCGTGACCGCCGATATACATCGTCCGGATGGGAGCGATCGATTCTTGCACATCATGAATAATCTGTTTGAGACTTTTGGGATCGCCCGCTTCGCGGATGGCCAACCGGTGTCTTTCTGCCATCTGGAGCAGCTCTGCTTCGCTGGGAGATCCGCTGTAAGCCTGATTGTGATCTTCGGTTGGCAGGGTGTAGAGCGCGAGCGGAGCTGCGGCATTTTTTTGGTTTTTTCGTTCCAGCGTCTCCCAAAAAAGAGGGGATAAAGATTCGTAAGGGGAGGGAAATGCGATCCGTTGATAGAGATCGTACCCTGCGGAGGCAAGGGTGAGGGTAATTACCTGTCCTTGGAAAAAATCAAGGATGTATTCGCCGCTTGGACCAACTGCATAGGCAAGAGCCGCCGCCGTCGCGCATTTCACCGCCGGAGTAAAATATTTTTTGAGCGTGTTGCCCCAAGTATGGGGAGTGCTGTTTATTTCTGAAGTCATGGTTTAGATATTATTGCAATCTTAATATTAAAAGTCAATTAAAATATTCCCGTTTACGGGATTATGGACAGACGCTACACTTATCCGCTCATGAATGGATTTTGTCCTCTCGCATCCGGATCAAAAGGCAACGCTCTCTTTTTGGGGACGGAGAAGACGCGCATTCTGATCGACGCCGGGATTTCTGCCTCCCAGGTTGCAAAAAAGTTGGAAGAGATCGGCGTTTCTCTCAACACCATCCAAGGGGTGCTCATCACCCACGAGCATACGGATCATATCAAGGGGATTCCCCAGCTCGCGGAAAAATGGAATATCCCTGTCCTGGCGAATGCCGAGACGGCAAAATCGATTGTCTCCATTCTCAACTGCCGCCCCCGCTTTAAAATCTTCACAACGGGCGAGCCGTTTTCCTTCGGCGATTTTGAGGTGATGCCGTTTAGCGTGCCGCATGACACGCCCGATCCGGTGGCGTTCCGGATCCGCGGACCCAAAAAGACGATCGGTGTTTGCGCAGACCTTGGCTATGCGACGTCCCTTGTGAAAAAGATGCTCGAGCGGTGCGATTACCTGTATCTTGAAGCCAACCATCAGCCCTCGATGGTTCACGCTTCTGCCAGACCTCCCGTCTATAAAGAGCGCGTGCTCGGACGGCAGGGGCACCTCTCAAATGAAGCGTGTGCCGAACTCTTAAAATCCTTGGCCCATGAGGGGCTTCTCCATGTCTATCTCGCCCATCTCTCGAGCGAATGCAATTCGGAAGAGCTGGCCCTGAAAATTGCTGGCGCCGCCCTCTCAGAAACCGTTGCCAAAGCAAACCTTACGATCGCCTACCAAGACAGGGTTTCAGCCCCCATCTTTTTTTAAAATATTTACTTAGCATATGCTCCTTCCTTTTTTGACCAAGGAAGGTGATATGAAATTGTTCTTTCTCTGTATTTTCTGCTGCAGCCTCTTCGCTACTGAAGAAGACATGCAAGTCATGGGGATCGGTTTTTGTCCGGTCGATCTCCTGGTCCAAGTCGAGGATTCGTTTATTGAGGAACATATCGTTCCGGGAGTAGGAGGGTGCCAGCGAGAAGATACATTCGATCTGATGGACGATGTTTTGGCAAAATGCGGGAAGGCGCCGAAAATCGTTCCCGGAGGCAGTGCTGCGAATACCATGCGCGCCCTTGCCCAGCTTGGGCAGTCTTGCGCATTTTTAGGTCATATCGGGCAAGATTCCTGGGGGGACCGGTTTAGGGTCAATCTCAGTCAAAATGGGATCGATCCCCGCCTAAAGGAAGCGCCTTTTACAAGCCGCGTTCTTTGCCTCATTTCACCGGATGGCCAGCGAACGTTTTTGACTTGCGATCCACAAATTGATGACATGCCTCTTGAAACCGATTTTCAAGGCGTCAAATGGATTCACCTGGAAGCGAGGCATCTCTTTAGCCGCGTCGTGGCCGAACGAACGCTGGAGCTGGCGCGCGAGCTCGGAATCCGTATTTCCCTCGATCTATCCTGTTGTACGACGGTCAAACGGTTTCAAAAGGAACTGCTGAGCCTGATCGACAATGATGCCGAAATCGTCTTTTGCAATGAAGACGAGGCGGCTGTTTTGCTGGGGCTGGAGCCGCAAGACGCCTGCTATGAACTGCAAAAGAGATGCCCAATTGCTGTTGTGACAAAAGGGAAAGAAGGGTGTTTGATCGGCCATCAAGACAAGGTGATTGCCGTGCCGGCCATTCCCGCTAAAGTTGTAGATCTCGACTTTGTACGTTTTTTGGCGAGCAGATCCGGAGGAGGAGGCCGCC
>DAIDLB010000083.1 GCA_027449725.1 Chlamydiota bacterium | reverse complement strand
AAAATAATACTCCGGAAATGGCGGATTGGGTCAATGATATAGTGAGGCGGGTGCTTCAAGCAGCGTGAACTATGCTGCTAAAAGCAGCAAAGTCGAGACTTTTAGAAATAGGTTTATGGCCGCTGATGCGAATACGTACTCGGTAGTGATAGGCTCCATCTTTAAGTGGCAGGCGATCAATACCTGGGGGAATGTTTATGGCGTCTCCTTGTGTCTGTTTTTTCAAAGAGTTAGCCATGCGATTGTTTGTCCTCCGATGTAGGCTTTTGCAGTTTAGTGGTCAGCCAGTGGTCATCAGAGTCTAACAAACATTTTAGTGAGAGCCAATTGATTTCTTATGTAGCTGATGATCAGCGAGATAAGAAAATGGGGCAACCTGGATTTGAACCAGAGACCGACGGGTTATGAGTCCGCTGCTCTAACCGCTGAGCTATTGCCCCAGAAGGGTCTTAGGATATTCGATTGAGGACTTGGCGATCAAGTGTTTCTTCCAAAGTCGGCTTTTAGAGCCGTTAAGAATTTTTTCGATCAAGGATTTGTATAGAATTTCTTGTCAATCTGTCAGCTCATTTTTTGAGAAGTTGAGGCTGTTTCTTTGTAAGTGATTGAGCTGGTTTGTTTTTATTAGTTTTGGTATTAATTTATGTTCGATTTAGTAGGTGGCGGGAAATTCGAAGAATAGATATTCTTTTTGGCTGATGGATCTAGCGATTGCTGTTCAGGCTCAGAAGCAGACTAAAAGGGCCCTTTTCCTATCAAGCCTTCTCCATGAGCCGCTATTTACCCTATATACCTTCGTTTCCGTCATTTTATACAAGGACCTTCACGCCTCGGCCTTTCAGATCGCGCTGCTCACCACTCTTACGCCCGTTTCGACCATTTTGTCGTTTTATTGGAGCACCTGGTCCAAAGGGCGGTTGAGGCGGAATTTGCTCGGGGCCGGCTTGTTGATGCGGGCGCCGTTTTTGCTCGTCCCTTGGTTCGATAACGTCTGGGTCGTCATCGCCGCCTTTGTCAACTATATGCTTTTCTATCGAGCAGGAATGCCGTCCTGGATGGAGATTTTAAAGAGAAATATGCCGGCAGGGAAGCGGGAAAGGGCCTTTTCGTTCAGCGCCGCCCTGGGGTATGCGGAAGGGTTTATTCTCGCTTTGGCCATGGGGTTGATCTTGGACCGCGACCCGGGGTGCTGGAAGGGGCTCATTGTCGGCGCGACGCTGGTGGGGTTGGCGGGGCTGATTGTGCAGTGCCGGGTTCCCGTTGTCGAGTGCGAGAGGGAGGAGCGGCCTACGCTGAGAGAATTGGTCGCCAGGCCGTGGCGCGATAGCATTGAATTGATGCGTCGAAGGAAAGACTTTGCCACCTTTCAGTGGGGCTTCATGGTCTCCGGCTTCGCCATCATGCTTGTGAGGCCTGTGTACCCCATTTTTATGGTCGACGACCTGGGCATCACCCACATCCAGATGGCCATGGCCATTGCCGCTGCGAAGGGACTGGGCTATGTCGCCTCGTCTCCGCTCTGGTCCCGCTCGATGGAACGGATGCCCATTCATCGCGTCGCCAGCCTGGTCTCGGTCGCGTTTGCTTTGTTTCCGCTTCTGATGCTCGCTTCCAAGTGGGCGCTCGTTTGGTTTTACGCCGCCTGGTTTTTATATGGCGTCGGTCAGGGGGGAAGCCATCTTGTATGGAGCATGTCGGGCCCTCACTTTTCAGAGAAAGAAGAGAGCTCCAGGTACACC
The DNA here is from genome assembly GCA_027449725.1 of Chlamydiota bacterium. GTDB lineage: Bacteria > Chlamydiota > Chlamydiia > Chlamydiales > SM23-39 > JAKBAE01. The sequence continues at coordinate 11,885 of DAIDLB010000083.1, read as the reverse complement.
GGCGTCGGCGTGGTCTTGGCAGGACTCAGGGGCGCCGTCGGGCCGCCGCTCGGAACTTGTTTGCTTGGAGTGTGGGGCGCTCTGTCTACCTTCGCCTTCAGCGGTCTCCTTTTTCTCGGCAGCGGCCTCTATCTTTTTAAAGCCTCGAAGAAATCCTTGGCGGCGAATGAATCGAAGTGTATATAGAACGTTAAAAGACGTTTTATTATGGTTCGATCGACTGCATTGCTTCTTTTATTGTTAGCGCCCAAGCTCGCCTTTGCGGAAGAGGAGCTGCAGGCGGAAGAACCGCCGCGCGAAGAGGTCAGCCTCGTTTTGACCCGCTCCGATAGCGTGCCTCCCGTAGCCGTCGAAGATTGCACCGACCCCTATTTTGAAGGGTATTTGCAAGCCCTCGTAGACATGCACTACTTCGAGTACAGCGTCATCGTTTTAGTGAAAGAGCGCAAAGTCTGGCTCGCCAACCTCCCGAAAAACAAGCTCACCGCCAATAGCATCGTCTCCTTTGTCAAAGACGTTCCCGGCGTCAAAGAAGTGGTCATCATCGACGGCATCTCGCACGAGAGCGAAGAGCTCCGCGAAAAATATGTGCGCCGCCCACAGCTCAATGGCATCTGGTTCCCGCAGATGACCGTACTTTTTCAGCCCCTTATCGCCGACCCGCGCCAAGTCAACTACACCCTGGGTTATCGCGCCGGCGACCACGTCATCGGCGTCAAGACCATTGGCATCGCGCTCGGCGACGACTTCCCCATTTATCGCTGGCTCAACGTCTGGGGAAGGGGAGATCTCCAGATCGGCATCGAAGCGGGGATCTGGTCCGTCTTCAATATCGATCCCAGCCCCAATCCCGACGGCGGCACGGAGCTGGTCAATACCGACTTCTATTTCGGCATCCCATTGACCTATGCCATCAACCAGTGGTCTTTCCGGTTTCGGGCATACCATATTTCCAGCCACCTCGGCGACGAATACATGGTCAACCATCCCGAGGTAAAACGGCTCAACCCAAGCATTGAAGCAATCGATTTATACACCTCGTATCAGGCGACGGAAGGGCTCCGTTTCTATGTCGGTCCCGGCGTCATCGTCCACAGCGACGAAAGCTATCCGGAAAAACCCCCGATGTATATTCAGTATGGGACCGAAGCGCGCTTCTTCGGAACCAAGTTCTTAAAGCAAAGGTTGTTCGGGACGTTTTTCGTCGCCCTCCACATCCGCAACTACCAGTGGCTTGACTGGAATTTCGACGGCACCTATCGCCTCGGCTACGAGTTCAGCAAGCTCGCCGGCGTCGGCAGAAAACTGCGCATTTATGCCGGCTTCCACCAAGGCTACTCGCTCGAAGGGCAGTTCCAAAACCAGCGTACCCACTATTGGGAATTCAACTTCTCCTACGGATTCTAGCCAACAACTCAGTATTTAAGAAGTCGAATAAAATATTGCTTTGTTTTTCATTGGTTAGATGATAATGTGAAGATGTGAGGTGTTTGCATGAAAGACTTCCAACATCTGTTTCATGAAGAATTAAAGACGGTTTATTGTGTTGAAACAGAAATTCAGCATCTTATGCCGGAGATGATCAAGGGGGCCCGGAATCCCAAGCTCAAAGAGCTCTTCGAGACGATAGGCAAAGAAATCCCCAAACAGATTGAGAGGCTGGAAGAGATCGGGCGGATGATGGGAGTTGATTTCGCCGTTTCTGAATGCGAGGCGATGAAAGGTCTTGTCCGGGAGTGCAAAAAGACCCTGAACATGCATTATCTCGATCAGGTCCTCGACGCCGCTTTGATCAGCATGCTCCAGAAGATCAAGCATTACGAGATCGCGCTCTACGGCGTCTTGAAATCTTTTGCCCGCCATTTGAAAATGAAGGAATTGGAAGCGCTTCTCAATGAATCGGCCAAAGAGGAAAAGCAGGCAGACAAGATGTTGACCGACCTGGCCCAAGGCTCGCTCTTCGGCGGCGGCATCAACAGCGAAGCATGCCGAAGGAGATCAGCCTGATGTTTAAGTCGCCTAGTCATTTCCGTACCTTTTTGACCGTTTTGTTTACCTACACGTTTGATTTGATCGGTTTTTCGATTGTATTTCCGGTGCTTGCCCCTTTGCTTCTCGATCCCAATCTCCAATTTTTTGCCGAGGGAAGCGGGGTCGAGGTGCGGACGGCGGTTTTAGGGCTTTTGTTTTCCGTCTTCGGGATTGCCCAGTTCTTCGGCGCGCCGCTCTCGGGCGTGATGGCCGACCATTTCGGCCGCTACAAGACCTTCCTCTTGACCATCGGGCTCAGCATTCTTGGCTACGGCGTCATGGCCTTTAGCGTGTACAGCCAAAGTCTTGAGTGGATGTTTGTTGGACGGATCGTCACCGGCTTTTGCTCGGGCAACTTTGCTCTGGCTCAGGCGGCGACAGCCGATTTGACCGACGTCAAACATCGGAGCCGCGCCTTTGGCGTTTTGCTCGGAGTCGGCGGCCTTGGCTTTGTCGCAGGGCCCTGGTTCGGCGGAAAGCTGGCCAACCCGGAGTGGCTGTCCGGATCGGGCGCCTTTCTCTTTGCCGCCATCGCCGCTTTGATCAACTTCCTCGTCGTTCTCTTCTTCTATACCGAAACCTGGAGCCGGAAAAGCGAGGAAGCCACGTTTTCCAAGACGTTTAAAGACCTCCGGTTTGTATTCAGCCATCGGATTTTGCGAAAGATCCTGACGACCTATCTCCTCTTTTCGCTCGGCTGGTCTTTTTTCCTCATCTTTAGCCCCACCTATTTGGTGCAGAAGTTCCAGATGGGGCCGAATTTGATCGGAGACATTTACGCCTACATGGCCCTTTGGTGGTTTTTCATGTCGATGTTCCTCAATGAGGAGCTGCGAGGCTTTTTTTCCCTTCGCGCCCTCATTGCCGCGGGCCTTCTCATCGCCTGCGTCGGGGTGGCGCTCTTTGTGGTGCCGGACACTCAGTGGCCTTATTGGATGCTCATGCCGCTCGTCATCATCGGCGGCGCCCTTTCCTGGGTCAATCTCAACACCAAGCTCTCTTTGCAAGCCTCCGACGAGATGCAGGGGAGGGCGATGGGATCGGGAAGCGCCATGTGGTCGATCGGGCAGATGGTCTCGCCGATTGCGGCAGGGATGCTGGCCGGCTGGAACCTCTATGCTCCGCTGCTCGTCGGCTCAGTGCTGCTTTTCATTTCGTTTCTCTATTTCCTAGTGAATTATAAGACGATGCAAAAACCGTCGTCATAGATAGGTCCTTCTTTGCCGATCGGGAGCCGGTTTTCGAAGAACCGGCTCAAGACGGAGAGGCCCTGTTCGGCTGTCTGGATGCAGAAAAAGCAGTTGCTCACCCATTCGGACCCTTTGATCGTCCCCGTCTCGCGGTTCAAACGGAAACGCGAGCTGACTTTTCGCTTCCAGTAGTCGGCTTCGCCAAAGAGGAGGATGGGGTTCGGCGGCGACGACCCCGTTTTGCGGCGCACCTCTTCCAGGGTATACTCGAAGTCCATGCCGATCCCGCCCGGGAGGAAGATCGGAAAGTCGAGGTAGAATTCGGCTTGACGCTCTACCAGGCGGTCGAGCCGGTAGGTCATCTTAGCGTCGATATGGGGGTTTTGCTTCTGCTCGTTGACGACGCTTTGGTCTTTGGGCCGGAAGTCGACGAGGTTGGCGCAAGAGAGAATGTTGAGTTTTTTGGCGACGCGGTTGCCGACTTCCATCGCTCCCGGGCCCCCTCCGGTCAGGAGGGCGAGCGGCGTCTCTTTCGAAAGGAGCGGGTGTTGCGTTTCGGCTCGGAGGGCAAGGACTCCTTCGAGAAGTCCTGTCAGTTCTTTTTCAAATACCCCTTCTTGCAGGTTCGAGCCGTAGACGCCAAAAAAAGTCGCCTTGCGGAACGTGTCGACCTGGGAAAGAGGGACGAAGAGGCCGGCTTCTTTTTCCGGCTTGAGCGTATATTGCAAAATCTTTCCCGAATCCTTGTCGACCCAATAGGTTGGGATGCCAAATTTCGCAAGATCGACGAGCATCGCCCGGTCTTCATGGGAAAAAAAGCTGCCGTAGGAGAGAGACGGATATTGGAAGTAGAGCCTTTTTAGGCACCGCTGCACCTCGTCGTTGAGGAGCATCCGCTTGAGAAGGGGAGTGGGGAAGTGGCGGCTGAGTAAAATCCCCTGCGAGGTGATGAGGCCTGTTTCAATCGCCTTGAGGAACGGATAGGCCGGCTGGTGCTCGATGTATTTTTCGACGACCTGCGCTTGCCTCGATGGATGGGCCAGGCCCGGAAAATCGAACTTGAACGGGTCGCGGACGATCCAGTCTTTGGCTTGAAGCCCCTGCATCTGCGTCCCCTTGACGACGAAGACCGATGCGAGTTGGCCTGGCTGCGGCGCGGTGTCGAAGGCCGTAAAGAGGCTTTTCGGGTCTTCAAGGCTTGCCTGCAATTGGTCGCGGTCGGCGAAAAAGACGTGCTCGCGATGCGGCTCCAGGGTATAGAACTCGAGCGGGATATCGTCGATTGCCTGTGCGCTTGTCCCGTAGAGTTCATAGATGTCGCCCGATGCGGAGGTATCCGGCTGCAGGACAGAGGCCGCCATGTGGGTATAGCCTTGCGGAAGAAGCCGGTCTACGACCCTGCCGTAGACGGTTCGGATATGGAGCGGCGCCGTTCGGACGAGAAGTACCTCATTTTCTTTTACGATGCGCGGCGCCCCTTCGACCCAGTTATGGTGGAGGTGGAGGAGCCGGCGAAGCTGGGAAAAATTGCGGGTCAGCGCCTTGGCCAGAGTGGGAAGGAACCCTGAAATGGATGGTTCATATTGAATCGCGCCTCCCTTTAGCGAGAGGAAGGCAACCGTGCGCCCTTCGAGCTTTTCAAGGATGAGGTCGCCGCTGCCCTCGAAGCCGCCGAGAGAGAGGAGCGGGCGCCCCTTGCGGTCCGAGCGGCCGAACATCCTCATCAGGTAGTCGGGGTCGCGCACGCGGCGCCGGTCGTCGGCGGCAAAGAGCTTGCCGATATACGCGCCCGTTGGCAGGAGATCGAGGATGGCGGCGCCGAGATCGCTCATCGCAGTTAGCTCCACTTTCACGGTGGCGCGGTGGTGCTTTCGCTCAAACGAGTATTCGCGGCCGATGCCGTTGAGCCCCAGCTGTGCGAGTGTGCTCTTCATATTGAAGAAAACCAGATGCGGATCGATGGCATAGCCGACGAAGACGGGGGAAATGTCATCGATCTGAACGACGGCGAGCTTGCGCTTCTCGTCGATCGGATGGATGTGGGTGATATAGCCGTCCGGAGTCACGAGGTCGTAGTGCTGCGGGCTGAGGTAGCTTTCCAAGGTCAGGTTCCTTTCCCTTTTTCGTAGCGTCCCATCAGCTCGGCTTCAGCCAGAATATGCCCTTGCATCGCCTGTTCTACCTCTTTCCGGCCTGCGTCTTTAGGGAGAGTCAGCTTGCAGTCGAGAGCGTAGAGTTTGAAAAAATAGCGGTGCTCGCGGTCGGGCGGGCAGGGGCCCCCATAAGAGTGGCGGCCGAAGGTCGTTTTTCCTTCCACGCCCGGCGGCTTTTCGGCTTCGTGAAGCCGGTGCAAATCGGGAGAGAGGTTGTAGACGACCCAGTGGTCCCAGTTCCCGTCGGGGCGGAGGTGATGAGGAACATCGGGATCGTGCATGATCAAGACGAGGCTGACCGCGTTTCCGGGAACGGCGCTGATTTCGAGCGGAGGGCTTACATTCGCTCCCTCGCAGGTGTAACGGGACGGGATGGCGCCGTCCTGTTTAAAAACGGGACTTGATAGTTTCATGGATCATCACCTTAGCAAGGTTTTTTTCGTTTGTCTAGAACCTATAGATTTTGTAAAATCGGGTGGTTTATGGGCAAGAATATAGAATCGCGAAGTTTGGGCACGCACGACGGCTCCTTTCACGCCGACGAGGCTACCGCTTGTTCGCTCCTTTTGCTCTTCGGAAGGATCGACAAGGATAAAGTCCGACGGACGCGCGATCCTGCAATTTTGGCGAAGTGCGAATACGTATGCGACGTCGGCGGCGTCTACGATCCTGTCCACAAGCGCTTTGACCACCATCAGGCCGAGTATCAGGGGCCGATGAGCAGTGCGGGGATGATACTCCTTTATCTGCGCGATCAGGGCGATATCGACCCGATTTTCTATGACCATCTCAACCGGGCGCTCATCCTCGGCGTCGATGCGCACGACAACGGCGTTGCGAAGATGGAACCCGGTGTGTGTTCGTTTTCCCAGGTCGTTTCCAATTTTCTTCCGATCGAGTACGAAGCTCCTGCCGAGGAGATGAACCATGCCTTTTTCCGGGCGGTCGATTTCATCGTCGGCCACTTGGAGCGGCTTCGCATGCGCCATCTATACATTGACAACTGCCGTTCGGCCGTCCAGGCGAAGATGAAAGAGGGCGGCTATGTCATGCTTTTTGACGAGCCGATCCCGTGGATGGAGAACTTTTTCGACATGGGAGGGGAGTACCACCCGGCCCAGTTCGTCATCATGCCGGCGGGACCTCACTGGAAGCTCCGCGGCATCCCTCCGTCTTTGAGCGAGAGGATGAAGGTGCGCCGTCCTCTGCCCGAAGCGTGGGCAGGGCTGCATGAAGAAGACCTCCAAAGAGTTTCCGGGATAGAAGGCGCTGTATTTTGCCACAAGGGGCGCTTCATTTCGATCTGGAAGACGAAAGAAGACGCCCTGAAGGCCCTCCACCTTGCCTTAGAAAAACTCGTCGAGCGAAAGTCCTAACATTGTCTTCGCACCTATGGCGCAGGAACCGATCCGATGAATCAGCTCATTTGTATTTTCCGGGGTTGAAACAATCTGTCGTGCTTTGTTTTCTATATCCTTTGCGAATGCGACGATGTTCCGATATTCTGCGAGAGCGTCTTCAGACGGATAAATATAATCCATATAGGTCACGGTATCGGCTTCCAGCGATTGAAGGTATTGATTCGCAAAAGAGGAATCAAAATCTTCTAGTCTGCTAAATGAATTGACAAAAGGATCGAGGATCGTGCAATTTTCCAATTCGCCCAAAAATTCGGTTAATTTTATTCCGGGTGAAAAGGCATTTACGATGCTGCTGATATCGCCGCTGATTAAAATGGGGTGGTTTTTCTTCTCGTCAGTCGCAGATTGGACAGCTATTCGAACGACAGGCCGATCTTTAGCAAAGGTTTGCAGAAATACCTTGGTTGTCAATTCCATGGGATAGGCGCAGCCCATCGATAGCGCTGCCAGGTCGCGGCTCCAATTCCGGATGTTCTCAGGCACGTTTTGAGATGCGATCTTACAAGCGTTCCGGATTTTTTCCATGCGCCATGTGTAGCTTAGGTAATTGGCATACTGCTCTCCAAACTTGTCAAGCATGGCCCGTGGAGAAAATTCTCCGTATTTAACAAATCCTCCTTCGGGAAACGCATCGTAGCGTATGGTATGGTTTCCTCTGGCTGCGTCCATAAGTATTTGAGCATTTGTTTGATTGAGCGGTTTTGTGATAGTTGACATTCATTCCTCATATTAAAAATTGGAGGAGCACGTATACCACAATCGGCTTATTGATTGGTAGAGCCTTTTTCCTCCAAACACATTTTGAGGAGTTTTTGAAAATCTTGGTCTGTAAGTACGCCCGTGTTGGTGTTTTGAGGACTTGGATGGTAGCTGGCATAGAGCGGCGGGGCGCCCGGAAGTTGATATTTTGCGCCGTGCGCAAATTTGAGTGAGCGGCATTTGACGCCGAGATGTTGCTTGTAGGCCTGGAATGCGATCTGGCCGAGGGTCAGCACGCATCTGAGGCGGGGCAAGAGTAGCAGTTCCCTTTCCAAATAGCGGCTGCAGTGTTTGAGTTCGTCCGGCTTTGGACGGTGTTTGGGCGGGACGCATTTGACCGCAGCGGTGAGATAGCATCCCTTGAGTATCAATCCGTCGTGTTGATGAAGAGATTCTGGTTGGTTGGCAAATCCTGCTTCATATAAGTTGCGGATCAGGAATTTTGCCGAGGCGTCTCCGGTGAAAATCCGGCCGGTCCGATTTCCGCCGTCCGGCGAGGGAGCCAGGCCAAGGATGAGCAGCCAAGCGTTGGGATCGCCGAATCCCGGAACCGGTTTTCGCCAATGAATCTCTTTTGTAAAACAGGCTCGAGAGGGAACCGATTCGCGATGATGGACGAGCCTGGGACAGAGCCGGCACGCGACGATCTGAGAATTGAGGTTGGAGAAGTCAGGCTCGATGGCTGTACCTTGCTTGCGTATATTTTTAACATGAAATATACATACCGGTAAAGCTACCTTTTCAGGGCGCATGTCTGTTTTAGAATGGTTGAAACCGGTCGCATATCCGGAACCACTTCAAGATCCAGAACTCATTCGGCAAACGTATCGATCGTGGCGGCTGCGAGTCTTCCTGGGAATGTATTTGGGCTATGCCTTTTACTATTTCACCAGAAAAAGCGTCACCTTCGCCATTCCGTTTCTGCTGGAACAAGGGTACACGATCACTCAGCTCGGCCTTCTGGGAAGTATTTTTTCCATCACCTATGGATTTAGCAAGTTTTTCAGCGGCATTCTCGGAGATAAGTCAAATCCTCGTTTTTTCATGTCGTTCGGGTTGATTTTGACGGGTGTTTTTAATCTCTGTTTCGGATTTTCTTCGCTGTGGGCCGCATTCGCTCTTTTTTGGGGGCTCAACGCCTGGTTTCAAGGCTGGGGATGGCCCGGCTGCGCGAAGTTATTGACCCATTGGTATTCCCAGTCGGAAAGGGGAACTTGGTGGAGCTTATGGAACACTTCCCATAATGTCGGCGGCGCCCTCATCCCCTTGATCGCGGCATTTTGCGCCATCCACTTTGGATGGCGCTTTGCCATGTTCCTTCCGGGCGTAGTTTGCATCCTTGTGGGATTTTGCGTCATGGCCCTTTTGCGCGATGTTCCCCAGACTATGGGATTGCCTCCCATTGAACAATTTAAGCATGAACCCGTTTTGAACGAGAATGAGAAGAGAGTTGCATTGACGGTCAAAGAGATTCTTTTCGAATATGTTCTTTGCAATGAAGCGATTTGGCTCGTCGCATTTGCTTATTTTTTCGTCTATGTGATCCGGATTGGGATCAATGACTGGTCGATGCTTTATCTGATCAAATCCAAGGGATATTCCGAGATCCAGGCGGCCAGTTCAATCCTATGGTTTGAAATAGGCGGATTTTTGGGGAGCCTGTTTGCAGGATGGTCTTCCGACAGAATTTTTGGTGGGAAGAGAAATCCGGTCAATTTTCTTTTTACGCTGATGGCGATCGGCGCCCTCTTGGCTCTCCATACGAATGCCATTCATAGTTTTGCTTTAGATAGCTCGATCCTGTTTGCAATCGGATTTTTCATCTTCGGCCCGCAAATGTTGATCGGGATGGCTGCGGCGGAACTAACCCACAAAAAAGCTGCTGCTACATCGAGCGGGTTTGCGGGGTGTTTCGCCTATATGGGCGCGGCGGCGGCGGGTGGACCTTTGGGGTTCGTGATCGAATTTGGAGGCTGGGACTTATACTTTTTGTGTTTGATTGGATGCGGGATTACAGCTTCCGCATTGATCCTTCCGGTCATATCTAAAAAAGCCTACCCGGGTGCATTGAGCCTTACTTCCTTAGCAACGAAAGATCGGGACATGTTGGTTAAGTTTTGGGACGGTCGCGATGTTTAGCGGGTGTCTGCAAAGTGAGGTTCAGTCGATTTTCGATTCTTCTTGTGGGGGTTGTATACTTCTGCCGATACTATATCCCGCAAAATAATCCCGAAAATCGACAGAACCTTAAATTGAAGACACTCTCTTACTTTGTAGACACCCTCTTAAATTGTTTCCAAGAATCTGTCGGCTTTTTATTAAAAATTGCATGTAGTACTGTGATTCCGATAAATAAAAATCCCAGTGCAACATAAAAATGCATGGATACAGAGTCGATGATTGGAATTGGATGATAGGATAGACATAGACCAAAGCTGCCCAACATAACGAGTGTTGTGCATAAAAAAATCAAGCTCAATTGCTTATAAAAGGTGGGCTTGAGACTCCAAATGAAAAGCAAGGCTCCTACAAACATGAATCCGATTGCGGCAAGCAAGTGCATTTTTTCAGTACTTTGAAAAATTAAAATTGAAATGTTTGTGAAATAATCCATACATCTTTCAATTCCAAACCCAAAAATGAGAAGACCGAAAACTTTCGAGATTAAGGTATGTGTTAAAAAGACAAGCAGCGCAATTCCAGTCAACTCGAGGCAAAGCGATGATTCATAGGGGATAGGCCAGGAGGAAGGAGGTGGTTGCAAGAGCCAATCAAAATGCAAATGGGAACTTAAGGCAAAAAATCCGCCTAACACCAGAAGCGACCCACCGCAGACATGAGTTGATTTTACCATAGGGTTTCCGTTTTGGTTATCCTCTATTTTACATTTATCTTCAATCCTTCCATAACTAAAGCTATGCGGATGATTGGATGGTTGTTGCTGGCTCCCTGCTTCCTTTTGGCCGGAGCGGAAGAGGCTGGGATTCGGCGCGTGCGGGCGCATCTTCTTGTCGAAGATCCCAAGTCGGCCCTTCGCGAAGCCAAAGAGCTTTATCGGAGCTTTGAGGATTCGAGAGACGTTGGCTCCGCGCTGATCGGCGCGCTCAGTGCCAACGGAGAAGAAGAGTCGGCGCTGGAGCTCTTCAACCGGCTGAGCCTGAAATATCCGGATATGATTTGCGATCGCGATCTTCTCGAAGACCTCGCTTGGGGCGTATTGGTTCGAGGGCTTGATTCGACCCAGTACGGCATCCGCCTCGCGGCATTGATCGGCTCGTATCTGACGCGCGATGTGCGGGCCGTTAAGCTCCTCGTCCGGATGATGCGAGACACCAACGCAGTTGTCCGGACAGTGGCAGTGCAGATGTCTGCGACCTATGGCGACGCCGCCCTCAAAGATGAGATTGCCCGTTTGCTGGAGGAAGAGAGGATCTGGCTTGTCCGGCTGGAAGTGATCCGGGCGGCGGGCCGCCTCCGAATGAAGGCCTTGGAGCCGAAATTCAAGTCGATCCTCTCGTCGGAAAAAAATACGATCGAAGAGAGGCGCGCGGCAATCGAAGCGCTCGTTGCCCTCCATGAAGATATCGGCTTTCCTGAGTGGAGCGCACTGGCCAAAAGCGATCGGGCGGGCCTCCGCCATTTTGCCTGCATTTTGGCTGCGCACCTCAATTTGAAAGAGGCAAAAGAAGAAATTGTCCGCCTCTCCGAGGATACTAACCCCGATGTCCGAATCGCGGCTCTCAATGCGATTGGTCTTTGCTATCTCAAAGAGTTGGAGGCAGCACAGATAAGAAAAATTGCCGACCGCGGCGTTGAGGATAGCCACCCTTCCGTTGCGATTACTGCGGCCTGGCTGACTGCGCTCGTCGATCCGGAAAAAGCGTTTGTTCAGTTCGAGCGGTGGCTCAAGAGCACAATTCCCGAGGACCGCCATTTTGCCGCAGCGGCGCTGGCAGCATCGGGGCAGCGCTTAGCCCCATTCGCTGCGCGGATTCTCAAGGAAAGCCTCGATCCCTATATACGGGCGAATGTGGCGATCGGCCTGATTGGACAACGGGTTGAGGTTGAGAGTTGCTCCGAGACGCTCTATCGGTTCCTCAAAGAAGAGAAGCGGATGGTGATGATCGAAAATAAAGCGAACCCGCTTTTTCAAGTGCTCGCGCCAAGCTATGTGCGCCATATCGACCAGATCCCGAATTATCCGGAGGCGATCGACCAGATGACGCGGCTCAACATCCTCTCTTTGCTGGCTGTCTTGGAGTTCCCCAGCGCCCAGGACGCGATCAAGGGGTTTTTACAGAGGAAAACCTGGGGGATCACGGGGGCTGCTG